>CAZEQV010000067.1:0-12915 GCA_964514435.1 uncultured Verrucomicrobiota bacterium | reverse complement strand
GGGAGAAATCGTCACGGCGGCCAGGCCGCTGACCATGCTGTGGCCGGCAGGTTCCTCCCGCGAGCTGGCCGGCACGAGGTCCATCTTGCAGATGGGACAGGTGCCCGGCTTGTTGGCGGTGATCTGCGGATGCATGGGACACCAGTACGTTGGCGGCGCCGGGTGGTCGTGCGATCGGAAGCAGGCGGCCAGGATGACCGCCATCACGAGCAGGAGTATCGGTTTCATGGCATGTCCTTCGGAATCAGTCCGGATGAAATCTCAAACTCGCCCCACGGCGCGGCGATGGCGTCGAGTTTCGCGTGCGCCTTGCCGGCGGCGGCGCGGGCGCGCTCGTGCTCCCGTTGGGCGTCGCGCCAGAGTTTCTGGGCTTCGAGCACTTCCAGAAACGTGGCGTTACCGGCTTCGTAGGCGGCGCGGGAGGCTTCGATGAGTTGCCGGGCTTGCGGGAGAAGTTTGTCCTCGTACAGGTTGACCAGCCGCATGGCCGATTCGGTCTGGGTGTAGAGTTCCTTGATTTCGAGCATGGTCAGGTTGACTTCGTTGTCGAACTCCGCTTGCGCCATCGCGAGATCAGCCTTGGCCTCCTGTTGCAGCGCCCGGTATTTGCCGCGCCAGAGCCACGGGAAGTTGAGGGCCACGCCGGTATCGTATTCCTGGATGCCGCTGCGACCGTTGAATTGCCGGGCTTCGACGCGGAACTCGAAATCGGGCGCGTTCTCCAGTTTCGCCACGCGCAGACCGGCTTCCCGGGCCTGGACGGCGCGCAGGAACGACATCAGAATGCAGCAGAATTGCCGGGCCTGAGACTGCAAGTCCTCCAATTTCATCTCCAAAGCCGGCACGGTGGGCGAATGTTCGACGCGGCGGACCGTGGAGGGATCGGCGGCGAGCAGTTTGTTGACGACGGCCTGCGCGACGGCGACTTCGCGTTCCATCGTCGTGACGCTGTTGGCCATCTTTGCCAACTCCATTTCGGCGCGCAGCACATCGGCCTGCGAGCCGTCGCCGGCTTCGTACCGGGCGCGGGCGGCGCGGGCGAGTTGCTCCATCAGTTGCCGGCTTTCGGCCATCAACGCCGCCGTGCGTTGCGCCAGCCACAAATCCCAGTGCGCGGCGATCACCTGCCCGCGCAGCGACCGGGCCCGTTCGAGATACTGGAAGCCGGTCACCTCCGCTTCGAGTTGGGCGACCGACGCTTTGGCGGCGCGTTTGCCGAACCACGGGATTTTCTGGCTCAGCATCCACTCAGCGTCGGCGTAGGAATGAAACCGCGTGGAGTCGCGTTCGACATCCACGCCGATCATCGGGTCTTCGAGCGCGCGCGCTTGGGGCACTTTTTGTTTGGCCGCCTCCCATTTCTGTTTCGCGGCGGCCAGTTCCGGATTCTTCGCCAGCGCCGTGGCGATCCAATCGTCCAACGTCTCGGCGTGAGCAGCCGGGATCGCGAGCGTGAGGAGGAGAAAAAGCAAGAGGCGGCTCATGGCTGGGCGGGGGGATACATGTTGCAGAGTTGCTGGTTGATGAGCGCGGCGTAACGAACGCGCTGGTCGGGGGTGAGAACTTCCCGCACCCGCAGGATGTGCTGCAACGTGGCGCGCTCCACCTCGTTGGCGGCGGCGCACATTTTGCCGACCGCATTGTCCGCCGCCGGCAAGTCCACGGTCGGCTGGGCGAGAATTTCGCTCAGGCCGAGCCGGGCGTCGCAATGTTTCAGGCAACTGGCGTTGACCGCCGCCCGGTAATCTTCCGCCAGCTTGTTGATCTGCGCGGTTTGGTCGGGGGCGAGCCGCAATACCCGTTGGAGCCAGCCGGCATCGTGCAGATTCACGGCCGGTTGCCGGCTGAACCACCGGCTCATGCCGAACGAGACCAACGCCGCCAAGATCACGGAAATCAAAACGGTTTTCATCGGTACCCACCCGTGAGTTTCAAGTAACTGCCCGCGAGGGAATCAGGTGCCAGGAACGTGGTGGGAGGCTGGGAAAACCCCGGCGCCACTTGTCGGCCGCTCCACGTCCCGACCACCAACGCCACGGCGACCGCCGCGCCCACGGACGCCCATGACGGGAGCCACCCCGCCCCGCGATGGGCCGCTGCCGGCTCGGCCAGACGGATCCGTCGGCGCACGTTCGCTTCGAAGTTTCCGCCCGGCTCGATGTCACGCCATTGCCGCAGCAGGTTACGGAGTTGGTCATCGGGTTCGTTCATCACAAGGGGATACGTTGGCGGCAAGAAAATCCCTCGCAGTTATTTTTCATCGACATGGCCCGGTGGTGGACCATCCCGGAATTCCGAATGGCGCAGTTGGCCGCCGGCATGACTGATCCATCCGCCGGCCGCCAAACTCCCCAACGCAAGCGCCAAAGTGACAATTGTCAGTCCGGTGGCCGACTTGGGGAACAACCGCGGACCTGCCAGGGATGCGACGGCGATCATGCCGGTGAGGTATAACAATTACTGCAGTTGCTTCGCGCGGCGTTCATGTGCGGTCAACCACAGTCGTGCGTCCGAGTTCGACATTGCATAAACCCGGTGCTCCGCGCGCTGGGCGTCTGGGCGATGGTCTTCCTCGCCGTCACCATCATCGGCGCCAGCCTCATTCTGGGCAAGAAGATGGGGCAACTGTTTCGCATCGGCTGACGCCACCGGTCACGCCCCCAGCCGACGATCACCCAACTCTTGGCCAACGGGCCGGCCGAGGCTCACGCACAACACCGGCAACACCAGCATTGTCAGCAGCGTGTTGGTCAGAATACCGCCGATGACCACTGTCGCGAGTGGACGTTGAACCTCACCCCCCACGCCGACGTTGACCGCCATCGGGATGAACCCCACCGCCGCCACCAGCGCCGTCATCAATACCGGCCGCAACCGCACCAGACACGCCTCGCGCACGCTCGCCTCCAGCGGATTACCGGCCCGCAGTCGTTGCTGGATGAACGTCACGAGCACCAGCCCGTTGAGCATCGCCACGCCGCTCAACGCCACGAACCCGATGCCGGCGCTCACGGTGAACGGCAGGTCGCGCAGCCACAACGCCAGCACGCCGCCAATCGCCCCCATCGGGATGCCGGTCGCCACGATCAACACATCCCGGAACGACCGCAGACTGAAATACAACAACACAAAAATCAGCGCCAACGCCACCGGCACCACAAACAGCAATCGCCGGTTCGCCCGTTCCATGTTCTCGAATTGTCCGCCCCACTCCAGCGTGTAGCCGGCCGGCATCGCCGGCATCTTCGCGCGCGCTTCGGCCACAAACCCGGCCACGTCGCGCCCGCGCACGTTCGCCTGCACCGTCACGCGCCGGCGCCCCCATTCCCGGTTGATCGTGGACGGGCCTTCGGTCAGCGAAATTTTCGCCACGCGTTCCAACGGCAATACCGGCCCGCCTGCCGTCGGAATCAACGTCGCCGCCAACGCTCCCGGATCCGTGCGTTGCCGGTCGGGCAGCCGGACGGCCAACGGAAACCGGCGTTGACCCTCGCGCACCTCGCCGACCTTCGTCGCCCCGACCGCCTCGACCATGCTCAACACATCGCGCGTCGAAACCCCAAACCGCGCGATGGCGTCCGGGTCCACTTTCACCTGCAACACCGGCTGCCCGGTAATCTGTTCGCCGGTCACCTCGCTCGCGCCGGCAATGCCGTTCAACACCGCCTGCACTTCGTCGGACAACCGCGCGAGTTCCGCGAGGTCGTCGCCGTAAATCTTGATCGCCACATCTCCGCGCACGCCGGCAATCATCTCGTTCATCCGCATCTCAATCGGCTGGCTGAACGCGGCGGTCATGCCGGGCACTTTGTTGAAAACCGCCCGCATCGCCTCGACCAACTCCGGTTGCGTCCGCGCCTTCTTCCACTCGTGCCGCGGTTTGAGCGCGATGAAGAAATCCGACAGCTCGATCCCCATCGGATCGGTCGCCACCTCCGCCGTGCCGAGCCGCGTCCAAATGTGCTCGATCTCGCTGGAAAACTCCGTGAGCAACTCGCGTTCGAGCCGGTCGTTCAACGTCACCGCTTCCTCGACCGACACACCGGCCAGCCGCACGGTGCTGACCGCGAGCGCTTGTTCGCCCAGTTTCGGCAGGAACTCGCCGCCGAGCCGCGTCGCCAGCCACGCTCCACCGGCCACCATCGCGATGGCCACCAGCAAAACCGGCCCGCGCCGCGCCAAAACGAAATCCAGCACGGGCGCATACAGCCGGTGCGCCAACCGCACCAACCACGGTTCGCGCTCCGTGATCGTTTTCGGCAATAACAAACTCGCCAGCACCGGCATCAGCGTCAGCGACAACACCAGCGACCCGGCCAGCGCGAAGATCAACGTCAGCGCCATCGGACGGAACATCTTCCCCTCGATCCCTTCGAGCGTCAGCACCGGCAGAAACACGATCATGATGATCAACTCGCCGAACATCGTCGGTTTGCGCACCTCGATGGCGGCATCGCGGATGGTTTCCATCCACGGTTTGTCTTTGCGTTGCGCCACGTGCCGGACGCAATTCTCGACCATGATCACCGAGCTGTCCACGATCAGCCCGAAATCAATCGCCCCGAGGCTCAGCAAACTCGCCGCGATACCGGCTTGCAGCATCAGGTTACCGGCAAAGAGCATCGAAAGCGGGATCGCCGCTGCGACGATCAACCCGGCCCGCAAGTTGCCGAGAAAGCCGAACAGCACCGCCACCACCAACAACGCGCCCGCCAACAAATTATGTTCCACGGTGCGGATGACTTTCTCCACCAACTCCGTCCGGTCATACAACGTCTCCACCACCACATCCGCCGGCAACGTCGGCTGCACCTCGGCCAGCTTCGCCTTCAACGCCCGCGTCACGACCGCGCTGTTCTCGCCCATCAACATGAACCCCAACCCGAGCACCGCCTCGCCCTTGCCCTCCGCCGTCACCGCGCCGCGCCGGATTTCGTGATCCACCTTCACCGTCGCCACATCGCGCACGCGAATCGGCGCGCCGTCGTGCGTCGTGACCACGATGTTGCCGAGTTGTTCCGTGTCCGTCGCCAATCCGATCCCATGCACCAGCAACGCCTCGCCCGCCCGCACGATCTGGCCGCCGCCGACGTTCTGGTTGTTGGCCTGCAACGCCTCGATGACTTCCGCGAGCGTCACGCTGTGTTTGATCAACCGCTCCGGCTCGACAACCACATGATACTGCTTCTCGAATCCGCCCCACGAATTGACCTCCGCCACGCCGCGCACCTGTCGCAGCGCCGGTTTGATCTGCCAATCATGAATCTCGCGCAATTCGGTGAGCGACCGTTTCTCGGAGCGCACGATGTAGTGAAACACCTCGCCCAAGCCGGTCGAGATCGGTCCGAGCGTCGGCCGCTCGATCCCCGCCGGCAACTCGACCTCCTGCAACCGTTCCACAATCAATTGCCGGGCGCGGTAGATGTCCGCGCGATCCTCGAACGTCGCCACCACCTGTGACAAACCAAACTTCGAGATCGAACGCACGTTGTTCAGTCCCGGCAACCCGCTCACCGCCAGCTCGACCGGCACCGTGATTTGTGCTTCCACTTCCTCGGGATTCAACGCCGGTGCTGTCGTGTTGATCTGCACTTGCACCGGCGTCGTATCCGGAAAGGCGTCAATCGGCAGCCGCGACAGCGCCCGTCCGCCGATGATGACCAGCGCGACCGCCAACAGGCAGACGAGCAGCCGGTTCTTCAGCGAGAAATCAATAATCCAGTTCAACATGAAATCCTTTCAGCCACGAATCCACACGAATGGATTCTGATTCGTGAAAATTCGTGTCCATTCGTGGCTACTACTCATGCGCGCACCCCGCGCCGAGCCGCGACGCAAGGAATTGCGATTTCACCGTGAAACTCTGCTCCACCACCACCGGCTCGCCCGGCTTCACGCCGGCCAGCACCTCGACCTGGCCGTTGTGTTTCGCGCCCAACCGGACGCCGCGCGCTTCGTATAAATCATCCGCCAGCTTCACAAACACGACCGGCGAATCCTCCACATGTTGAATCGCGCCGGGCGGCACGACCACCGCGCCGGTCGAGCCGCGCGTCAGCACGCGCGCCCGCGCAAACATCCGGGATCGCAAGACGCCATCGGGATTCGCAAACTCCGCCCGCGCCCGCGCCAACCGGCTGCGTTCATCCACCTCGGCGGCGATCCACGTCAGCGTGCCGGCAAAGGTCTGGCCCGGCAACGAGTCCACCTGCAACTCGACCGTCTGCCCGACCTGCAACCGGGGCAGCGCGGTCTCCGGCACGTTCAACGTCGCCCACATCGTTGAGCGGTCGGCCACCGTGAACAAGGCCTTGCCGGCTTCGACCGCCGCGCCGCGCACCGCGTCGCGCGCGATGATCTCGCCGGCAAACGGCGCGCGCACTTCGAGATGGACCTCCGTGTCCGGCGCCGCGCCCATCGCGTCCACGTCGGCCTCGCTGAATCCCAGCATCCGGGCCTGCTGACACGCGGCGCGGTGCGCCGCCTCGGCTTCTTCGAGGTCTTTGGCGGGCGCGATGCCGTCGGCGCGCAGTTTGCGCTCGCGTTCCAACGTCTGATGCGACAACACGGCTTTGGCCACCGTCTCGGCGATTTGCGCCGACCAGATTTTGGCGACGGTCTGCTGTTCGGCGACCGCACTGCCGAGGTCTGTGTTGACTTCGCGGAGGATACCGGCCACGGGCGCGACGAGTTGCGCGAGTTTGTTCTGGTTGAACGTCAGTTCCGCATAACACTCGACCGCGTCGCTGACCGGGCCGGTCGCCGCGGGCGCGGTGGTGATACCGGCCACACGGGCGGAGTCGGTCGCCGGCAACCGCACCTTGAGCGACTCGCCCGGCGCGAGCTTGGCGGGATTGCAAATGCCGCACTCGGCTTCCGGCACGTTGTGCTCGCGGCACATCTCCGCGTGGTCCTGCCCGGCATGGGCACTGTGGTCGTGCCCGGCATGATCATGTCCGGCATGGTCATCGGGTTTGGAGCAGCCGGCCAGCGATAACGCAATCAGGAGCGGCCAAGAGATGAACAACGACGGCCTTGTGGGGCGGGCATGCCTAGCGTTTAGGCTGCCCGCCACGAGTGTGGTGCGATCATCCCAACGGCGCGAACCCCACACAACGGGGATTCGCGCCCTACAATTCACTACCATTCTAATGAAGGTCGTTCTCATGAGATTTACTCCGTGGACAATGCCGCCAGTTCCGCGGCGGCGGTGTTGAGTTCGAGCAGGGTGTCGTAATAGGCGAGCCGCACTTCGGTGGCGGTGCGCTGGGTGTCGAGCAGGTCAAGGAAACCAAACTTGCCGGCTTCGTAGCCGGTGCGCACGAGGCGCAACGCTTCTTCCGTCTTCGGGAGGATGCGCGTCCGGTAAGCGTCGGCCTGTGCCTGGGCGGTTTCCAGCCGGGCCACGGCGGTGTCCCAGTCCTGCGCGATGCGTTGTTCGGTGGCGGCGACATCGTGCCGGGCGATTTCCGCCAGCGCGCGCGCTTCGCGTTTTCGTCCCTGCGCGCGGTCGAAGATCGGCAGCGGCAACGAGACGCGAAACTCCATGAGCGTTTCATCGGCGGCCCGGTCGCGGCCACCCGCCACGCCAAGCGTCACATCCGGCCACGGGTCGAGCTGGGCGCGGCGCAGTTCCAGTTCGGCGCGGGTTCGTGCGGCTTCGACGGCCTTGAGGGATGTTTGACCCGGCAAGTGAACCTGAGCCGGCAGTGTTTCCGGCAACTCACCGGTTGGTTCACTGGGTGTGGCGAGCCAGCGTGCCAGTTGACGCTGTGTTTCCATCAGTTCTCGTTGTGCCGCGGCCGCTTCCAGTTGAGTGCGCTCCAGTTCAATTTCGGCACGGAGAGCCTCCTGGTCGGACGCGGCACCTGCAGCGACGCGTTTGCGGGTGGCGTCAGCGAGTGATTGCGCCAGTGCAACCAATTCTGCAGATGCTGAGGCCTTTTTCTTGGCTGCCAGCGCGGCATAGAACGCGATCGTTACATCACGGAGTAGTTCACGTTCACGTCGCCAGTATTCAGCTTCAGCGGCGAGGACATCCTGCCGCCCAATCTGACCGTCCAACGATTTCTTGCCGGGAAATGGCACGTTCTGGGTTATGCCGACCATTGTTTTGGAACGGGACAGGCCACCATTTTTAATAGGCACATCCTCGGCGGAGAACTCGATCTCTGGATTCTGCCAGAGACTGGACTGAAGGGCGCGTCCGCTGATTGCCTCCACACGTTTTCTCTCGGCGAGGATGCCGGGGTTTTGCGTGAGGGCAATCTGCCGTGCTTGAGACAGTGTCACCGTCTCGGCCCGGCCAATTTCAGATGAAAGTTCCACGAGGACACAAGCTAGGAATACGTAGGACATTTTTTTCATAGGGATACCGGCATGAGTTTGAAGACAAATGATCGGCAGGAAATGCCGATCGCTGGACACACTACGGGCGTTGAATCAAACGCCGGCTTTGGGTGGTGGGGTGGAATGCCACAAGAGCGGGCATTCCGGGGGAGCGATCTCAGCCAGTACCGTCCTGCCGGGCTGATCGGATCCACTCAAGACAGGTGACGATTCATCAATGATCACACTCTGAAAACAAGCCGAACAGGTGCTGGGCGTGCAGCAATCATCGTCGGTTTCACTCGCAAAACAACCGAGATCACCGACCAATCCCAACAACGTCAGTGTGCAAATCAGTATCCGGAGGAATCTCGCCACGGCGCGCACCGTAGCCGCTGCAACCCTCACCGTCAAGTCACAAGAGAAAAGGCCTGCCCCGGTATGGCAACTGGACAGGCCTTCGCGGAAACAAGCGCGTCTTACTTCAGCGCACCCCAGCAGAAGAATAATTGGTAGAAATTATAGATCAACCTGCCAAGAGGGTTGAAGATGCAACTGATGATGCCAGCCGACGTCTGGGTGCCCTGAATGGTGCCGCCGGCTTGGATCATGTCCACATGAGCCGCCATGACTTCCAGTTGAGCGTCACTCATGCGCCCCAGCTTGGCGGACACCTGTTCGCGACTCAGACCCAACCCCGCCAACTGCTCGGCCACGGCTTGCTGACTGACGAAAGCGTCAACCTTCTGGAGATTCAGGGTCGCGCGCGAGGATTCCACCGAATCCACCGGTGCCGCGCTGACTCCGACTGAGAAACCCGCCACCAACACCGCCATCACTGAAGCTTTGATCATGTTCATTGTTCGATCCTCCGTAATGCCTCGGACTATACAACACTCGAAAAGTCACTCAAGCGAAATGTTCCGGCTCGTGTTGGTTTGTGCGCACGGCAAGTGTTGAGTTGGCCCAGAGTTGTAGGGCGAGAATCCCTGTCGTGTAGGGTTCGCGCCGTGACCGTGGTTCACGCCCCGAATCAACGGCGGGCAGCCTAAACGACAGGCGTGCCCGCCCTTCAAAACTTGCGGTGCGCCCTTTTGGTTCGCCCCAAAATCTTGGTTGGGTCCCCAATAGATAGACATCCAGAACCGCCTTCACCCGGGCCGCATATTCACGCAACCGCGACCGGGGCGAACATCGCACCGCCACGCTTGGAGCCGGGTACGCCACGGCATCGAGGCCATACTGGTCACACAAGAACAAAGCCCGGTACGCGTGGAAGCGTTCAGTCACGACAATGAGTTGCTTCTCGCCAAACACCTTGCCGGCCCGCGCGACCGAATCCAGCGTGCGAAACCCGGCATAGTCGCGTTCGATCTTGTCTTCCGGCACGCCCAACTTCATCAGCGCGTCCCGCATGTCGGTGGGTTCATCGTAGCCACGGCGATGATTGTCGCCGCTGACGAGCAACCGCCGCACCTTCCCGGCATGATACAATTCCGCCGCCGTTTTCATGCGCCGGGTGAAATGCAGATTCGGCCGCCCATCTCCAAGAGTCGCGCTCGTCCCGAGCACCAGCGCGGTCTGATGAAACGGAACGTCGGCCAGTTCTTCCATCACTCGTTGCCGGGTGGAGAACACAATCCAGACGTTGCAGCCCAAGAAAGCCACCACGCCCAGGAGCAGGAGAAGCGTACCGGCTCGCAACAGTCTGCGAACGTTCACTTCCGCAGACTCACGCCCCGACGAATGAATGTGGGCACGTCCAGGTCCTCACCGTTGCAAAGCGTAGGCTCGGTTTTCTCGAATCGTCCTTTGCTGACGCTTTCAAACGGCAAGCTTTCCTGTTTGGGGATGACCTTCTTGGACTTGGTTTTTGCGGCAGTTGCCGGTTCCGGTGCGGCTTCAGGGGTCGTCAGTTCAGCAGCCAGTGATTGTCCGACCGGTTCCGATTGTTTGGGTGTGGGAGCCGCGTTATAGGGCTTGATGGTCGTTCGTAATTCGACTGCGCGTCGCGTCGAGTGGCCGGTGGCGGCAATGATGATCACGGACACTTTATCGGCGGCGCTTTCATCTATGGTTGCTCCCATGACGACCTGGGCCTGTGGAGCTTGACGGCTGATAGGTTCCATGATCTTTTGCACATCACCCAGGACCAGCGATGATCCGCCCGATATGCTGACCAACAAGCTTTCCGCCTTTGTCAAAACATCGCCACCATCCAACAAGGGATGCTTCAGGGCGGCTTCGGCGGCGCGACGGCCGGCCTCGCCGCCTTCCGCTTCCCCGTGGCTGAAACAACAATCGCCGTGACGTCCCGCGAGTGTTCCGCGCAGGTCGCCAAAATCCAGATTGATCAATCCTTTCCGCGCCAGCAATTGCCAAATGGAGCGCACGGCCACGCCGACCATTTCGTTTCCGCACGCGAACGCTTCCGGCATGGAAGCGTTCTCACCGGCCAGCTTCAGCAGTTTGTCGTTCGGAAACACAATGACCGCGTCGGCTTGTCCGCGGAACTGTTCGAGACACATGAGGGCTTGCTGGCGTTTCCGCTCGCCTTCGAATCCAAACGGCATCACGGCAAATCCCAGCACCAACGCCCCCTGCCCCTTTGCCAGCCGCGCCACCACGGGCGCCGCCCCGCCGCCGGTGCCTCCGCCCATGCCGGCCGCGATGAACAGGATGTCGGTGTGTTGCGCCATAGCCTCGATGCGCTCGGTTTGCTCTTGCGCGGCGCGCATGCCCATTTCGGGATCACCGCCCGCGCTCAACCCGCGCAGGACGGTTGCGCCAATCGGAAGCTTCTCGATTCCGGTCACGTCTTGGAGCGCTTGTGCATCGGTGTTGACCGCCACCAAGTCCACCGGGTCGAAGCTGGTATCTTTGGAAGCGAGCATGGACGCGATGTGGGTGACGATATTGCAGCCAGCGCCGCCGATGCCGAACACCTTCAGTCGAAATTTGCGCGGACTTTCGGTTCCCGTGGCGGCGGCCGGTTGGGTGGCGCCAACCGACTTGGGAAGTGTGCCGTTTTTGCGGGGCATGATCATAATCGTCTCTCCTTTTACATGAAGTAGGCGCGGACTTTGTCGAAAAGCTGTTTCACTCCCTTGAAGATGCGTTCGCCGGGTTGTGGCGGCAGATGTTCATTGCGCTGGGCGCACTGGGCAAACTTCAGCAACCCGATGGCGGTGGAATACTCCGGGCTTTCAATGGCCGAAGTCGGCCCGCCCACGGTGCACGATTGTCCGACCGTGACCGGCATTCCAAACACTTTCTCAGCCAAGCCGCTGAAGTCACGCAACCGCGCACAGCCGCCGGTGATGAACACGCCGGCGCCGAGATATTCTAGCAGCTTGCGCTCTTCGAGATCGCGTTTGATGATCGAAAGCGTCTCTTCCACGCGCAGGTTCATGATCCGGCAAAGTTGCCGGCGTGACAAATTGAGATCTGGCAAGGTCACTTCGCGCTTGATGGTGATCAGTTCATCCGTGTCGGGAACTTCCACAGAGCCGTGCTCGATTTTCATATTCTCGGCACGGCTCATCGGTATCCGCAATCCGAGCGCGATATCGTTGGTGATATGATCGCCGCCGACGGCCAGGATGCCGCTGTGATAGACGACGCCTTCCCGGTACACGATGTAATCAGTTGTTCCGCCGCCCATGTCGATCACGAGCGCGCCCAGTTGCTGGTTCTCGGTTGTCAGCAACGCCAGGGCCGACGCAAAACTTGCGACGGTGATGTTGCTGACATCGAGCGGAACCTGGCGGACACAGTGGATGGTGTTGGAAAGCCGGTTGCGTTGGCCGAAGATGATGTGGACATCGGCCTCCAACTGCGTGCCAATCATCCCCACCGGATTCTGAACCTCGTCTTGCCCGTCCACCGTGTAACTTTGCCGGATGGCATGGACCACCACCGAGTCCACCGGCACGCTCACCGATTTTGCGTTTTGCATGACGTTGCGCACTTCGTCCTCGCCGATCAGCCGGTCTTCGTGCGTGACCATGACGCGCCCGCGGTTGTTAAAACTGCGCAGATGTCCACCCGTCACGCTGACATAGACGTTGTGGATTTCCACCTGCGCGCTTTCCTCGGCATCATTGAGCGCGGTGTGAATGGATTGGAGCGCGGCTTCCATGTCCACAATCTCGCCTTTGCGCACGCCTTGCGACGGGGACTGCCCGACCCCGATGATCGCAATATTGCCGTCTTCGCGCAGTTCACCGACAATGGCGCAGGTCTTGGAAGTCCCCACCTCCAACCCGACCACGATTTGTTCCTTCCCCATGATACTGACCTCCTGATTCAGAAACCTTGGTTCGCCAATTTCACCGGCACGCCCCGATCCACTGTCAAATCCACCATCTGCACCGCCTTTTGCCGTTGGGCCGCCCAACTCAAGATCACACCCAACCGGCGAAGCTGCCGGTTGAAGTCCTGCGGCTCGAATCGCACCGTCGTGCCACGCTGGGTCGTCAACACCAACTCATGCGGCCGCCCCAAATCCACGCGATCCAACGGCAACGCCGCGCTCACGGCGGAAAGCTCCAGTTGATCCAACAACTCCAGCGCCCGAAACACGGC
>CAZEQV010000066.1:0-13173 GCA_964514435.1 uncultured Verrucomicrobiota bacterium | reverse complement strand
CACACAACACCGACGCCACACCGCCCCGCTCATCCTGTACCACGTCCACCAGCAGCGTTTCGAATCGCACATCCACCCCGGCCGTGGTCACGGCCTTGTCGTAAATCTGCTTGAGCGCCTCGTCAGCAATCGGCACCCAGTCGAGACGGTTGGGATCAACATGTGGCGTTGTGGCTTTCGATGCGGCGAAGATGCGTGCCGCCAATCCGCCATGAATCTGTTTCTGACGGTCGGAGAACGGGCACCAAGCTGGCACCTTGCCGGCCGTGCCCATGCCGCCCAGCATCGTGGTCCTCTCGATCAAACGGACTCGCGCGCCGCTTTCTGCGGCCGAAATCGCCGCGGCGCATCCCAACGGGCCTCGCACCCGGACAGTCTCTCTGTAGCGACAACGAAACGTGTTGTTCTCATAGGATAGTCTTTCACCACCTGCGTGACCTCCTACCGGGAACCGGTCAAATTAGCAACCACGTGACGCCCAACGCCCCGCGTCTGGTTCCCGAACTCCGTTTGGGAACCGGCCTGTATTGGCAACTCTGTTGCACGGGAATCGCGACCAATGGAGGTGCTCCGATTATGTCGTCTCCAAACGAAATAGGGGAACGCGAATGAGAAACGAGGAGGTGTGTGGGTAGCGACGCATAGTGCAACGTCCACTCCGTCAGTCTTGCAGGGAATAGGGAAGGTGCTGATGTGATCTATCGCTTGCTAGCCAAGTCCAATGCAGCGCGCAATCCGTCACGAATGACCGGCAAGGTCCAAATGTCGCGGCGATGACCGGGCGCCCACACAACAACGTTCGGATGCTTCTCCGTTTGCCACGCAACTGGCGCGGTCTCGTTGCCGAACTTGGCGCACGCCAATTCGCGCACCGGCGCTGCTGTGCCAAGCTTCACGTACACCTCGTCGCGGGGCAACCATGCTTGTTGCCAACCGGGCGAGAACGTGTCCGGGTCGAGCACCTCGATGTCGCATGGCACATGCGGATGCCCCGAGGCGCGGGCGAGGTCTTCATCGTGCCACACCCAGTAATATCCCAACCATTGCCGGTACTGTGGCCAATCCGAGTACGCACCAATCCCGCAGTGCGACACAACCAGAGGTCTGCCTTCGTTCACCCATTTCGACAACAAATCGCGCAACTCCGGACTCGATTTCCGCCGCGTATGATAGATCACCAGCGCATCGGCACCGGTGAGGTCATGTTCGGTCAACTCGCGCTGCTCCGCTTTCACGACGCTGACTTCAAATCCCAAAGAAAGCAACGCACCAGCCAAGCCTTCCCGGCCGCCTTCGCCGGTCACGGGATCGGCATGATGCGCGTCGGCAAACAACACCACGTTGCCGGCGATCGTCGCTTTGCGGGGCGGATGTTGCATGACTTCGAGCGGCGCATAGCCGACGACCGAGGGGAACGTTGCGCGTTGTCCGGTGCGAGCTGCTTCATGCGCGGCGTAGGCCATCCGCGTCGCCACCGCACACCGGTCAGCGCCGCATCGCATCGGCGAGCCGGTGCGAATGGCCGCATCAAGCTCGCGGAACAAACCGTGGAACCCGCTCTGTTCAACCTTCGTGGGATGAGACACCTTGCCGGTCTCTGTCCATACATCCACGGTCTTGCCGGTGATGTGCAACAGGCCGGCCCGTCCGCGCACGGTAATGGTAGCCCCCAACGGCGCGACGGGGCCGGTCACAAATATCGCCTGCCGCTTGCCGGGATACTGCGCGAAGATCACCGACGCGTCCTCGACCGCGTGTTGGTAGCGGCGCTGGCCGTTGTGGTCCATGCCGGCCATGACCCATTCCGGCTCGGCATTGAACAAGAAGTTCGCCATGTCGAACCAATGCACGGTCCATGAGAGAATGTCCCAACCGTCATCCACGCGCGCTTCGAGAACCAAATCCTGGCCAAGCGTACCGGCGGCAATCACGTCGCGCGCCTTCTCGAATGGCAACTCGTGCCGTCGCTGGTGAGCGATGGCGAGTTGGACTTTGTGTTTTGCGCACGCCTGTAGCATCTCGTCCATCTCGCTGCCATCGAGGGCCATCGGCTTCTCACAGCAAATCCCTTTCACGCCCGCCTTGGCGGCCTCGATGACTTGCGGGTGATGCAAGCGGGGCCACGTGCAAATGCTCACCACATCCGGCACAACCGCTTTGTACAACGCCTCCGTGGACGCGAACAGTTGCGAGACCGGCAGGCCAAACTTCTCGCCGAACGCCTGAAGGTTGTCCGCGTTCGGGTCCACGCCGAACAATTGCACGTCCGGGAACACATTCCGGCAGGCGGTGGCGTGGTGATGTGCGATGGCGTGTCCCTCCTTCGCGCCCGAGCGTTTGCCGCATCCGATGATGGCTGCTGTTTTCATTTGCTCCATTTCTCCAGTCGTTTGGCTGATTCTTTCACAGCGTCAGCTCCCGCCACTTCCAACGTGGTCGGACCTCCAAATCCCATGTGTTCGAGTTCCTTCACGATGGCTTCGATGCCCACCACGCCATCGCCAAGTGGGATCAACCCCATGCCGCAGCCAAATTGTTTGCCCCGTTGCGCGGTCATCTCGGCCGGCATGTCTTTCCAGTGAACGTGCCGAATGCGCGACCGGAACGTCCTTACAAATTGCAGCGGATCGCCGCCGCCGAGCCAACTGTTGCCGGTATCGAGGTTGACTCCCACCGTCCTCTCATGTCCAAGCGCGTCGAGAATGCGGGTCATGCCGGCCACCGTGTCGGTCAGGATGCCGTGCGGTTCCAGCAGCAGTTCGATGCCGAACTCTTCCGCCCATTCAATCGGCTCATACAACTTTTCACGGATGCTGAACAGGCGTTGATCGTCGGTGAGCCGGTGCCCGAACTCTGTTTTCGGATCGCCTTCGGTCGTGATGACCTGACGGATTCCGAGGAAGTGGGCGAGCTTGATCGCTTTGATGATCTGCGACGTGCCGTACCGGCTCGGACTGGTTGGGTCAAGCAAGTTAGCGTGGGCGCACACGCTGGTGAGTGTCAACCCGAACTCCGCTACCATGTCGCGGATGATCTTCGGATGTGAATCGAGGCTGAACGAAGCGGAGAACCCGTACTCGGTCCCAAGCGTCGCGCCGTCATGGTTGTCGGTCAGGTCAGCGTAGTCGAATCCGAGTTCGCGGATGAGTTGAAATTGCCGGCGCATGTCGGCGAACGGTTGAATCAGGGCGAAGCATCCAATTTTCATACGACAAAGGGTAGGCGACGATTTACCGCTTGGCTTCCACTCTCTACCATCGGTAGATATTGCACAGATGAACTGCGTGGAACTACACGGGCATTGGTCCCGGCTCAAGCCGTGGCGACGGCTGCATCTGCACAAGAATCCCGGCCTGGAGATCGTGCTGATCACCAAGGGCGAATTCGAATGGGAAGTGGACGGTCGCCCGGAAATCATCCATCCGAACACCGTCTTCTTCACGCTGCCGTGGCAGCGGCACGGGTCGCAAGCCACGTACCATCCCGGCAGCGAGCTGTGGTTTGTCATCATCCGGCCCGAGAGGGTAACGGGCGAGTTCCGTTTGCATTCCGAGCTGGGGTTGAGCGGGGCCGACAATCGGTGGGTTACCAGGACCCTTGCCGAATCGCGCTGGCACGCGTTCCCGGCCGCGCCCGCGTTGCGGACGATGCTGCCGTTGATCTGCCGCGAGTTGGATGGCGATGGTCCCGGCCGGCTCGCGTACGTGACCGGGCTGTTGCGCGCCGTCGTCGTGGAACTGGCCCGCACCGTGAGTCAGAATCCTCCACCACGCAGTGCGCGCCGGGACACAATGGAGACCGTCCGCCAATTGCTGCCACAGCTTGAACAGGAGATGGACAAGCGATGGACACTGGCGGAAATGGCTGCACGATGCGGATTGAAGCGGAGCCAGTTTGCCACCCGGTTCACCGAGTTGACCGGTGACACCCCCATCACCTACCTGAATCGCTTGCGGGTGCGCCACGCGGATCAACTGCTCAAGACAACCGATCACTCCATCACCGATATTGCGTTTGAATGTGGTTTTCAAAGCAGCCAATACTTTGCCACCGTCTATCGCCAGTTTACCGGCAAGAATCCCGGTGCGAGCCGAAAGCAGTAAAGTCGGATACCTTTGGGGCGCGGTCGTGGGTGACGCAGACAAAATGTTGGAGTTGGCGATGTGACCCGGTAGGATTGCCGCGGTCATTGTCTGCCGAGAAAAATGCATCTACCAGGAGAAAGAATGAGAATCATAGCGATGGCCTTCCTTGTCACAGTCGGATCTGTTCAGGCCGGTTCCGTTGGCTACCGTGGCGACGGCTCGAACGTCTTTCCAGGCAGCAACCCGCCCGTCGAATGCGACACAAAGTCCGGCAAGAACATCCTTTGGAAAACGCCGTTGCCGCACTTTGGGCATTCGGCCCCCCGTCGTTGCCGGCAAGCTGGTGTTTGTGACGTGCGAACCGGGATGGAAAGCGGATTGGCCGTTGCTCGTGTGTCTCGATGCCGACACCGGCAAGGAATTGGGGCGGCGTGAACTGAATCACTTGCCAGTCAGCAGGCTTTCGGCGGATCAACGGTTCGAGGCGGCCAAAGCGTGGCACGAGTTTCTGGACGGCTGGGCCAGGGGGTACCGGGCGATGGCGCTCTGGCGCGGTGGTGACGATGCCGCGAAGGCCGAGGCCAACAAACAATTGGCCTCGGCGGGATTCCGTCCGCGCGGTGGCAAGCCCGGTGATCCCTATAAGGGACAAGAGATTAACATTGATGAAGCGCGATGGAAGCCGGTCATCGAAAAATTCAAGGCCGCCGGGATGATGGGTGAGACGTTCCGCGAAGGAGGCGCGCTGGGCACGTCTTGCCTCGGCCATGCCTTTGCCACGCCGATCAGCGACGGTGAGCGGGTCTGGGCGGTGACGGCGTTTGGCGGTGTGTTCTGTTTCGACAAGAAGGGTGAATTGAAATGGGCGCAACACGTGCCCGGTCAGGCAGGCGAATATTGTCGCAACGGCCGGTCGCCTTTGCTCTGGAAGAACCTGCTCATCACGGACATCACGGCTTTGTGCCGGGCGTTCGACAAAGATACCGGCGAGTTGAAATGGTCGGCGCCGGTCGGCGGTCAGGCGATCATCACGCCGGCCATCATCACGGTGGGCGGCACGGATGTGTTGTTGTGCGATGGCGTGGGCATGAAACAAGCCAGTCCGGGGCGCGCCAAGGCGTTCCGTTTGCCCGACGGCCAGGAGTTGACCGTGGATGGCTGGAGCGATTTGGGCGCGACGGCGCTGGTGAAACTCGACGAACGCGACGTGGTGTTTGTCAGCGAAGGCGGCGACCACGCGCCGTGGTCGGGGTTCCGCGGTGAAGGTCACAAGAACTCACCGGCAGCAGCCCGGTTCCGGCTGGAAGGGGATAAATTGATCGGGACCGCCCTGTGGAATGGCGTCGATGATCAAGCCATCACCACTTACGAGGGTATGGTCTATCATGCCGGCAAGCTGTACGTGGGGAACGTGATTCTGGAGGCGTTGACCGGCAAGCTCATCGCTGGTGCCCCCGGCAAGGGCAAATTGCGCGTGGTGCCCAACACGCGCCACATGCTGGTCGTAGCCGGCGACAAGATTTACGGGTTGCGGGAGCAGGAAGACAAAGCCGCGAAGACCAAGTATGGCCAGTTGGAGGTACATTCGGTTGATGGCGCGAAACGAGGGCAAGGCGTGTTGTGGCCGGCCGAGCCGACCGGCGAGAAGGCGCAACAGGTCGCGCAAACGGCGGGTCAATCCAACTGGGGCTACAGCTACAGTTGTCCGTTCACAGTGTCCGGCAATCGAATCTACGCGCGCTCCAATGACGAACTCATCTGTATTGGGGAGAAGTAGGGTGGCAACGGACGGAAATTGACCCTTCGTCACGATGGCAGCCTGGCGGCGAAGCGGCGAGCATCATCATTTCCGGCAACCACCGGGTTTTTGTGGTGTTGACCATCCACAATGACTCAGTACCGGACGTAGGGGTCATTCGAAAATTCAACGATCCGGTTCATCGTGTGAAAACAGTGCTCACCGCCCTTGCGATCATCAGTGCCGCGCATTTCGTTCACGCCCAGCAACCGCCCTACAGTTGGCGTGGCATCAACGGCAGCGGCGTGTTCCCGGCCCACGGCCTCGTCACGGAGTTCCATGACCTCGCCCCCGACATGACGGTCGAGGGCGGAGGCAAGACGTTGACGTTGCCGGGCAAACCGGGCGAGCGGAAGAACATCGTCTGGCGGACCACGCTGCCGCATTGGGGGCAAAACGCGCCGGTCGTGGTGCAGGACCGGGTGTTCGTGCTCTGCGATGAAGGTTGGAAGTCGGATGCGCCGTTGCTGGTTTGTCTCGATGCGCGGGACGGCAAGATTCTCTGGCAACAGCCGGTGGATCATCTCGACACATGGCCGGCTGACAAGGCGAAGGTCGCCAAGGAATGCCGGGCCAAGGAGGTGGCGCGTTACTCGAAATACATGACGTGGTGGAACCGGCTCTACTGGGACAACGAGAAGAATGGCTGGGCAGCCAAGCCGGTTGCCAGCGGCAAGATGTTTGGACCAGGCCAGCCGGAGAGTTTTACGGCCAGCCCGGCCGAGTTGCTGGAGCAGGCGAAGGCGGACGGGTTGAAGATGCCGGAGAGTTGGCGCCTCGGCGTGTCGGGCGGTTGGCGGAGCCGGTATGGGTTGAACGAGGATACCGGTGACGGCAAGGCGAATTACGAGAAGTGCGTCCGCAACCGGTATTATTGGTACACCGGCTGGTCGAGCGAGGGACCGTATTTTCAAATGACGATGGGTTCAGTGGTCAGCGACGGCGCGTTCGTCTATGCCGTGACCGGCTTCGATGCGGCGACTTGCTTCGACTTGGCCGGTAACCGGCAGTGGGTGACCGACTTGGAGGGGCGGCTCGTCGTCGGTTACCCGGCCTCGATGCCGATTGCGGTTCGCAATCACATGTCGTCGCCGGTTCTGGCCGACGGCAAGCTCGTGTATTACCACCGCGACGACGCCTCGATGTTCGGGCTGGACGCGAAGACCGGCAAGATTCTGTGGAAGACAGAGTGCCCGAAGCTGACCGATACCGGCAAAGATTTCGGCTATCTCAAGGGCAAGCCGGTCGGCTACGAAGGCCACATGGGACCGGGCGGCACGCCCGTCGTGATGACGCTCGGCGAAACGACAGTCGCCGTCAGCGGCAACGGTCTCGTGGTGCGGGTCAGCGACGGCAAATTGCTCGGCCAGGTGAAAGTTCCACAGGGTGCGCTGGTGAGGAAGAACAAGGAGATCGTCGAGGCGGAGGCCGACACCCACGGATCGAGCTACAACAGTTGGGTGGCGCATGACGATGTGTTGTTCTTCAACATCGGCGCGGGCTTGTACGCGGCGCGCCTGAGCATTGCCGGCGACGCGCTGGGGCAGGAGTTGCTCTGGCGGGCCGATGCCGAGATGGATGGTCGCGCGCCCAACCTCGTGTTTCATGACGGCAAGTTGTACGGCGCGGTCAGCAAGGAGAAGCGGCGCGGCGTGGCGGCGATTGACCCGGCGACCGGCAAGGTGCTGACGTGGGGGCCGACGTCGGGCGGACACGACACATCGCTGGCGTTCGGGAAGGGGATCGCGGTGTGGCCGACCGTTCACTTGGGAGACAAGACGGAAGGCAAAAGCAATCCTGCCACCACGCCCGGCCACGGGATGACCAGCTACGTGGTGGTGTCGTTGCCGGACCTGAAGAAGATCGGTGAAGGCCATCTGTGTCCCGAAGCCCCGGCTGGCGAGATTCGCGACCGGCACATCGCGCGCATCGGCACGGCACGGACGGTGTGGGGCAATGCCGGCACCACCGCTTGGGGTAACCGCATTTTTGTACGCAACAACGATTACCTCTGGTGCATCGGGGATCCGAAGACGTCGTTCCAGATGGAGAGACCATGAAAACAGCCGACATCACCAAAGTCATTATCATGCTGACACTCGCCACACTGGGCCTTACCCCGCTGTCGCTTGCCGAGCCGGCCGCACACCCCCGGTTGCTGGTGGACCAAGTCAAGATCGCGGAACTACGCCGGCGCTGTAAGCAGCCGCCGTATTCGTTGATGGCCGCGCAGATTCAAGCCAAGATCCAAGCGCCCAAAGAAGTGTCGAACGTGCTCTACGACGACCGAATCGTGGACCTCGCTGCGGTCTACTTGTTAACCGGCCAGAGACAGTTCGCCGCCGAGGCTGAGAAACTCGCGCTCGTTGCCGTGAACGATCAGGCGTTCTGGAACAATCCCGGCAGCAAAGGGCTCACCCGCGCGGCCGGGGCGATGCGCGTCGCGCTCGCGTTCGATGCCTGTTACGACGCATGGTCGCCTGCCAACCGGACACTTGTCAGCCAGAAGCTTTTTTACGCCGCCGAGAACATGATGAAGAGCATGGGCGCGGGCGCCAATACCGGCCTCGCCAACAACTGGCAGGCCGTCCGCTATGGCGGAGCCGGTCTCGCTTATTTGGCGTGCGACGAACCCGGTGCCGCCGACCGCGCGAAGGACGCCTATGGCCGGCTCAAGCAACACCTCAACGCCAACCTCGGCGACAACGGTTGGAACCCGGAAGGCATCGGCTATACACAATATCCGTGGCAGTTCACCGGTCCGTTCGGCATTGCCGCCGCGCGAGCTGGTCTCGGCGACCTCCGCAAGGAAGTGCCGAAGGCGGCCAAGACATTCTGGACCACCTACGTCGGTACGGTCGCCATACCGGCGGCGGGCGGCATCGGCGTCCGCGCTGATTTGAGCGACGACCATCCGAGTTGGGGCAGCGACGGCACGACCGGCATGGCGTTCTATTACGCGCCGCCCGAACAACTGCCCGGCCTGCGCTGGATGTATGACTATCTGTGCGGCGTCAACGGCAACAAAACCTTCGGCACCGATTCCGGTGGCGGCCTCTATTCGATCCTCTACTATCCCGTGGACGTGCCGGCCACGAATCCCGCCGAGGCGCCCGGCCTCGGTCTGACCTACACCGACAAATCCCACGGCATCGCGTTGTTCCGTAACCGGTATGCCGACGAGAACGACATCGTGTTCCTCGTCAACGGTCATTCCCGCCAACCGCAAGGTTGTCACGGCGGACCCGACACCAATGCGTACCGGCTCCTCGGCCTCGGCGGTGCGTGGATTGTCGGCGGCGGACGCACCGGCGATGCCAACGGCCAAAGCAGCCTGTTCCCCGGCGCACCGGCCCGCAAACCGCCCGGCGGCCTTGGCAAACTGGTCAACGCAGTTTTTCAGCCCGACGGCGGCGGCAGCGCTGTCGTGACCGGCTCGAGCATGGGCACGGTCAATCACACCCGGCGGGTGTTGGTGGATTATTCCGGCAAGGCCGGTGCACCCGCCGTGATCGTGAACGCCGAGACCAGCGACAACGGCACGCTCTGGCGGCTAAACACTCCCGAGTTCAACAAGATCACCACGCAAGGCAATCAGTTCATGCTGACCGGGCCGAATGGCGCGACGTTGGTGGCGACCGTGATCGAGCCGGTCCAGCCGAAGTTCAACACCGGCACCGTGGAGCGCGGCGGCGGAGCCGGCCATGCCGGCTACCGGTATCGCGACCAGAAATACATCAACAACAACTGGATCGAGTTTGCCTGCGACAAGAACGTGTTGGTTGTGTTCACGCTGCAGGCGCGGGGCCAGTCCGCGCCGCGCGTGGCCGCGACCGGCACGGCGACGGCGGCCAAGGTGACGGTCGGCAACCGGCAAGCTGAGGTGGCGGGCGACAACATCACGTGGACAATGTAGAGACCGGTCCGGCGGAGGAGGGGAGGAAGATTTCGCAGCGCAATGGTCCCTGTTGGCTGGGCAACTTTTGGGGGTTGCCGTTGTTTGGATGATTGTTGGGACTACAACACACAACGTTCAACAGGAGAAATTATGAAGCGGTTCTGGATGATGATGATCGCGATGGGATTGGCCTCGGTCATGTCCGGTCGGGTTGTGGCCGAAGAGAATGTCGCCAAAGCAGAGAAGAAAGAGAAACCGGCTGCGGCAGAAAAGGCGGCAAAACCGGAGAACCCATTCGGCAAATACGCCGGCTTGGTGAAATCGGCCGATTTAACCGAAGAGCAACAAGCCAAACTGAAGCAGATCGTGTCCGACGAGAAGAGAGCCAGAGACGAGTTCGAAGTCGAGAAAGGCAAGAAGATCGCCGATCTGGAGGCGCAATTGAAGCCGTTGCAGGAAGAGCGACGCAAGATTGACCAGGAAATTGCGGCGAAGATTGCGGCGCTGCTGAGCCCCGATCAAGTCAGCGCGCAGAACGAACCACGGTTGGTGGGCGAGATCATGGGGAGTTTCCGATACACCAAGACCCTTGAGTTGACCCAAGAACAGAAAGACAAGATTGCCGCCTTGTGCAAATCCGCGTCCGCCAAGATCGCCGCGACTTCTGACAAGAGGGAAGCCGATGAAATCAAAGCAAAACTCCGCGATGAAGCGATGAGTGTTCTGACACCCGCTCAAAGAGCGGAATTGGAATTGGCCAAACCGGCGCCGAAACCGGCCGTACAAGAAAAGCCCAAGAAAGAAGCGAGATAGCACAACCAGCATCCATTACAGCGGGACGGTGCCACGGGCGCGGTCCCGCTTTTGTTCTTGTGCGCCGGCTGGCGCATGTGTTTTCTCGGGGCAGGAGGGATAGCTCGACAACATGAATGACAAGATTTGAGTGACAATTTGGAATGAGTTTCGGCATGAGAAAAAGGAAGGCAGCCCGGTGCGCAGGGTCTATCCCGATGGCATTCACACGGTCATTGCCAACGGGCTTTCGGCCAGCGCCGATTGGCTGTGCCGCACGGCGACATTGGACGAGCCTGAACATGGTTTGACAGAGGAAGTTCTCGCCAACACGGATGTGCTGACGTGGTGGGGGCACATGGCGCACAAGGACGTTCAAGACGACATCGTCAAACGTGTGCAAAAGCACGTCCTGGCCGGTATGGGATTGATCGTGCTGCACTCCGGCCATTACTCGAAGATTTTCATTTCCCTGATGGGCACCGCTTGCTCGCTGAAATGGCGAGAGGCCGGAGAGAAAGAGCGCCTTTGGAACCTTGAACCCGGTCACCCGATCACGCAGGGCATCGGCGAGTATTTCGAGTTGCCGAAAGAAGAGATGTACGGCGAGCGGTTCGATATTCCCACGCCCGACAAATTGATTTTTGTCTCGTGGTTCCAAGGCGGCGAAGTGTTCCGCAGTGGTTGCACGTGGGAAAGAGGGCATGGCCGAATCTTCTATTTTCGGCCCGGCCACGAAACGTATCCGACCTACTTCGACAAGAACGTGATTCGAGTCATCGCCAACGCCTGCCGGTGGGCGCGCCGTCGTGTGACGATTCCCACGGACAAATCGCCCAACGCCAAGCAATCGCTTGAGCCATTGCCCGTTCACGGCGGGGTATGAGAACGTTGATTCCGTTACTTTCGATTCGGTCATTTTTTCTGCAATCTTAACAGCCATCAGAATCAACGACCGGCGGGTGCGTCGCGCGTTCCGATGCTGCAAGACACACGAATGAGGTTGTCCGGTGAGATGGACATTTTGGGAGGGGAGCGCCGGCACCGGGAGTCATTATACCAATCGCCCAGTCTCCCGACTCCCAACGCTTGTGGGGATTGGCTGTGGCCGATGCAAGTGGCAAAGAGAAGCTTGTATGTTATCGGCTAGAGTGCTATTCGTTACGAACAAGTAGTTGGCGTGGGCAGTTGTTCGGGTTGGAGGCAGTCTGTGTTTATGGCGAGGGTTGCGGTAATCAATTGGAGTTTATGTGTGCTGGCGCGCTTGTGTCTGGCGGCTCCACCATTGATCACCTGTCCAGCGGACATTGTTACCAACACGGCACCGGACGTGTGTTCGCGGTCGGTCACGTTCGAGGTGACGGCGACCGGTGACCCTCCGCCAGTCGTTGCCTGTGTCCCGCCATCGGGCTCCAATTTTCCGCGCGGCACCAACACGGTGACCTGCACCGCCATCAATGCCGAAGGAACCAACACCTGTTCATTCCTGATCATCGTGCGGGACGAGCAACTTCCGTCCATCATCTGTCCCAACAACATCCAGACCATCGCTCCGAGCGGCCAGGCTGTTGTGAACTACCCGGTCACCGGCGTCAGCGATAATTGCGGTGTGGCTTCGTCAAGCTACACGCCGCCGTCGGGTTCGATTTTCACTCTCGGCACCAACACGGTTACGGGCCGCCTCGTGGACATCGCCGGCAACACGAACACCTGCTCGTTTCTCGTCATCGTGTTGCAATCTCCGCCACCGGCTGCGGATTTGGCGATCAGCAAACTCGACTTGGCGGACCCGGTCGCCGTGGGCGCCAAGGCGCGTTATCAGTTGCAAGTTTCCAACTACGGTCCGAGTGCGGCCGCCGACGTGGTGGTGACGGATGTCTTGCCAACTAATGCGACATTTCGCTCTGCCATTCCCAGTCAAGGCAGTTGCACCAACATGGCCGGCACGCTGATTTGTCAGATCGGCAGTGTGAATGCCGGCAACTCCGCTTCGATTTTGCTGGAACTGACCGCCAACGAACTCGGTCAAATCAGCAATACCGCCTCGGTTACCAGCGGCATCACCGATCAGGCGTTGGGCAATAATTCCGCCACGCAAGTCACGACGGTCATTTCCGAGATTCACGATCTGGCGGTGACAAAGATGCGAGTTCCGAAAGCGGCCGTGTTGAAGGCGCCAGATTTTCAGCGAACTCTCCGGGTGAAGGTGCGCATCCAAAATCGCAGCGAACATTCCGAGGAGGTGACTGATTGGGAACAACTGACCGATCTCGTCAACGTGTCTGTCGAGTCACTGGGATCATGTCCCGCGCCGCCGTTGACGTTGGTGGACGGCAAACCCAATCGTCCATTTGTTCTCAAGCCGAAACGATTTCGTAACGTCGTCTTTGCGGTCACGTTTAATTGTCCCAATGATCCGATGAAGAATGGAAGGAACGATACCGGCCACGAGGATTATTCATTCATGGCTGAGGTCAATCATTCCGCCCTGGGTACCGGGGCGGACACCTCGCCGGACAACGATGCGTGTCCGCGACCGCCGAAACCCGAGACTGGCGATCCCGGTTGCGGCGCGAAGAACCCCGACAAGACGCTGGGCG
>CAZEQV010000065.1:6157-13344 GCA_964514435.1 uncultured Verrucomicrobiota bacterium | reverse complement strand
ACAAGGTGTCCGCGCACGATCATTTCCACGATGGCGGCGGACGATTGGTGCATTCAGATTTGAAGCCGGACGGCTCCGGTGTGGTCAGTATCGCAGCGGACATATTCAAGAGGGGCGAAGTGAAGAACAAGACGGGCGGTCCGGGGCAATACGTCGAATGGGATGATCAGGCGAAACCGAAGGTGACGATGTTGCGATCGGTGGCTGTGGACTACAGCGGGGCCAGCGGAGCGCCGGCGTTGATCGTGGTGGCGGACAAGGTGACCGGGTTGACGGCCTTGAGTGAAAAAAACTGGCACATGGATTTGGGTGGTGTGTCCGACAAGTTCACCTTGGACAAGGAGAAGAGAGCGTTCTCGGTCGTATTTCCCAGGCCGACGAAGGCGGTTCAGGATGGAAGGGACACGCCTGCGCCCGCCAACATGAAGTGCACGTTTGTTTTGCCGGCCATCTTGGATCTGAAGGGCGAGGGTTATGGAAAGGATCGGGGACAGGCTGTGCGGGCACAAGTTGACCGTCGCGTGGGCGACCGTGAGCGCACGGAAACCAGTTACAACAAGAAGCTCAATGAATCAGGAGCCGACACGCTGAAACCGGGGCGTTCGACGGGAAAGACCGACGACATACTGTTCGAGTTCGACAAGCATCTCGACAAGGAGGATCGCGCATCCAAAGCCGATGGAACGGTGTACATGGCCATTATCACGATCCAATCGGAGACGGCTCCATCGGTAACTGTCGAGACAGACAATGGCATCAGCAAGGCGCGCATTGGGAAGCGACTGGTTTGGTTTGACGGAGAAAAAGTCGTTCTCTCTGAGTGAAGTGGCTGCCCGGCCTGGACTCGAACCAGGAAATACGGCTCCAAAGGCCGCTGTGTTACCAATTACACTACCGGGCAGAAAACTCTCGCGTCAGCGCGTAACGCATTCGCAGATCTGCGTCCACATGCTGCGGCCGAACTTCTCGACGATCACGTGTGCCGCGGTCTCAGCCTGCTTGCGCTCGGCAAACAATCCGAACAGCGTGGCACCGCTTCCGCTCATCAGGGCGCCGGCTGCGCCTTGGTTGCGCATGGTTTCCTTAATCAACCGCAGCACGGGAAACTTGCTCACCGAGGGCGCTTCCAGGGAGTTGAACAACTCGCGCGAAACGCCTTCGATATCGTCAGTCGCCAACGAGCGGAGCAGGACAGTAGCGTCAGCAGGTTTGGCTGTCAACGTTGCCGAATACTTGGTCCAATTCTCATACGCCCACTTCGTTGAGATGCCGAAACCGGGGTTCACCAACAGGATCGTGGCGGAAAGTTTGCAGGGAACACGTTCGATTTTCTCGCCCCGGCCACGACAGATGGCCGCGCCGTGTTGCAGAAAGAAATTGATGTCGCTTCCCATGGAGGCGGCCAGTTCACACAAGACAGTTTCGGACGCGTTGAGTTTCCAGAGGTGATTCAGGCCGGTCAGGACGGCGGCCGCGTTGCTGCTGCCTCCACCCAGCCCGGCAGAAAGTGGCGTGCGTTTCTGGAGCGCAATCTTGACGCCATGATCCACCTGAAATCGCTGCGCCAGCAACCCGGCTGCGCGCAGTGCGAGATTGGACTCGTCCACCGGCAGGTTGGGGTTGTCGCATTCCAATGTGCGTCCTGTCTTGCGCAAGTGCAGCGTGAGCGAGTCGCCAAAATCCAACGGCAACATCACCGTTTCCAATTCGTGATATCCATCGGGCCGCTTTCCTAGGATGTTCAGGAAAACATTGATTTTGCACGGTGAGAATACGGTCATTTGCGATGCAGGCCGGGGTCGTTGGGCTTGTGTTGACACGGCGATTTCTCTAACATCCGACCCCGATGAAATCAAAGCTTATCGTGGCGTTGGATGTGGACTCGTTTGAACAAGCAGCAGGGCTGGTGCGAGACTTGGCCGATGTGGTGGATGTGTTCAAAGTGGGCAGTCAGCTTTTCACCCGGGTGGGCCCGCGAATCGTAGATTTTATCAACGAGCAGGATAAGAGCTGTTTTCTGGATCTCAAGTTCCACGACATTCCCCACACAGTTGCCAAAGCGGTGCAATCGGCTGCCGCGTTGCGGGTGTTCATGTTGACGATTCATTCCAGCGGCGGCGAGGAGATGCTCAGGGCCGCGGCCCAAAACATTCCGGGGCGGCCGGTGCTTCTGGGTGTCACGGTGCTGACGAGTGTGGCCGGTGACGTGAAAAGGGATGTGCTGCGATTGGCCAAGCAAGCGATCGGTTGTGGACTCAATGGCGTTGTGGCGTCGCCGCACGAAATTGCGTTGCTTCGCCAGAAACTTGGCTCTGATATTCTCATCGTCACGCCGGGAATACGGCCGGAATGGGCAGAGACTGGGGACCAGAAACGTGTGATGACTCCGTCCGAGGCGATCAGGGCTGGCGCCAGTTATATTGTGGTCGGTCGTCCGATTGTGGCGGCAGCCAAACCAGCAGCAGCGGCGCTTCGGATCAAGACTGAGATCGCAGCGGTTACTGATTAGCTTGAACGACGGCGAATTTGGAGAAGGTCTTGGCGGATTTCGTCGAGTGACTTAATAATCAGCTCTTGATTTTTGAGGATCTTCTCGTTTTGCTCCAAAACTTTGTCCAATCGAGGATCGTTCTCCTTTGCCTTATCTTGTGCCTGGGCGAGAAGGCTGCCGGCGATGATAGCGGCAGCAACGGCTAGTGTGGCGACGATTTTTGAATACATGCTGATTGTCCTCCGTGGTGATTACTGCAGTAAGTTTAGCAGGTTGCGTTCCCGAATGAAATGCCGGGCGATTTCCCTTCCATCCAGTAGGATGACGGGTATGTCATTGCGATAGAGATGGTTGAGGGATTCGTCAGTCTCAATATTGATTTCATCGTAATCGAAATGGATCTGGTTCCGGCAGCGGAGGATCACTTCTTTGGCTCGGTCGCAGAGATGACAGCCGGGTTTGGTGTAGAGTGTGATTGTGTGCATGGATGAAATTGATGATTGCAACACCAGAGACTTCTGTGGTGTTGCAAACAGTCAACGATGAAATCTTTGCTTTACCTGCTCGTCATGATACCGGTTTTGCTCCCCAATTCGATGGCATACGGTCAGAGCAAAAGCGCCATAGACATTCCGCCGCCCATTGAGGTCACCGGCACGACTCGCCGCACGGATGTTTTCCCATTGGCCAATGGTGATCAAATCCTGCAGTACAACAAGCCCGACCGGCAGGACAAGCCCACCGACAAGCCGGTGCCGTCGCGCCTCCGCATATTCATACCTGGCAACCACAGGACTTTGCGGGCGATCATCCTTGACCTCGGTTACACATATACCTGCGACGATACTCAACTGCAGGCTGTCGCGCGCGAGGAAGGCTGGGCGCTCATCGGTTGTTTGCTCCGCTACAAGTACGGCACGGACTTGCTCAACATGGCGCTGGAAGATTTTGCCAAGCGCACCGGGCACAAAGAGCTGGTCAATCTGCCCGTCATCTCGATGGGGTTTTCGCGGAACGGTTCCCGCGCGTGGGACATGGCCGAAGAGTTACCGGACAGGATCATCGCCATCGGTCTGGGTGGAAATCCCGGTATCCCCGCCAACCTGAAAAATCCGGCCCGCGTGGAACTGGCGCAGCGAGTGCCGGCCCTGACGGTGGTTGGTTCGCGCGATCCGTTCGTGGACTACGACAAGGGCGAAGCGCGATTCTGGCACAATGCGACGTATCCGGTCATTCGTTCTCACACCAACGTGACTTGGGGCATGATGATCGGTTGGGGTTACGGTCACAACTGGGAAGGGTCTTGGACTCCGTTCACCGTGTTCTTCCAAGAAACGATCCGGTTGCGATATGAAAGCGCACCGGACCTGACCGGTAAGGTCAAATTGAAACTTCTGCCGTTTGACCGGGGGTGGTTTGGCGAACATGGATGGAAGACCGACTGGCCGGAAATTGCTACCGTCAAATCCTTCCAAGGCGACACCGCGAAGGCCATCTGGCTTCCCTCTGAAAACGTGGCGCACGTCTGGCGGGCCTATCAGGTCGAGAAATCGAAAGTGAACCTGGAGGTTAGTGGCGAGCCGGCAAGATTGGTCCTGACTGCGACACCACCTGATGGAACCACCGCGGTGGAGTTCTTCGACCGGGCACAATCAATCGGAGTTGCAAAGTTGGCCCCGTTCTCGATTACGACCGACCGGTTGCGTGACGGCGTCCGAACGGTGTATGCCGTGGCCACGACCGCCGAGGGCAAGACGCCTTCGCGTCCGCTCACGTTGGCGAGCGGCAAGGCGCTGGATTGGAACAGGGGGCAGGCTGACCAGAAACGCGCGGAACAACCGGAGAACCTGGCGCGGTTGTCGCCGTCTGCTCGAAGGACGCTGGAGGCGATTTTGGGCGGTGGCGACAAGTTGCCGGACTTGAAAGAGATTCAGATGTTGCGCAAGGAACTGGAAACGTTGACCAATGATCCGTTCGTCGAGCAACGCAACGCGGCCGGCAGTTTGCTCAAGAGGTTGCCGGCTTCATGAGCAAAGTGGATCGGCAATTCTACGCCAACGGGCTGCGGTTCCAATGTCAAGGCTCCGGCCGCTGCTGCCAATCACGGGGCGAATACGCGTATGTGTATCTGACCAAGAGCGACATCGAACGGTTATCCCAACACCTTCAAATGACCATACCGGCTTTCATTGAGAGGTACTGTGAGGAAACGGAGGGACGCGTTCACCTGAAGGAACCTTGCCGGGATTGTCTGTTTCTCGACGGCGCACGGTGCCGAATCTATGAAGCGCGCCCGATGCAGTGCCGGACATGGCCGTTCTGGCCGTCGTTGATGAACAAAGCGTCGTGGGAGAAAGATGTTCTCAGCACCTGTCCCGGTGCGGGGCAGGGCAAGCTTTACTCCCGCCAGGAAATCGAGGACATACTCTGGGGCGACGCTGAGGTTCCCGGCGTGTGAACCTGGTCGAACGGCTCAGTACCGGTAGTGTTCTGGCTTGTATGGGCCGTCAACCGTTACGCCAAGATAGTCGGCTTGCTTCTTTGTCAACTTGGTGAGTTTGACGCCAATCTTCTCCAGGTGCAGGCGGGCGACTTCTTCGTCGAGCCGTTTGGGAAGGCGATAGACGCCGATTTTGTTGGTGTCTTTGTTGGTCCACAAATCCATTTGCGCGAGGCATTGATTGGTGAAGCTATTGGACATCACGAAACTTGGATGGCCGGTGGCGCAACCCAGATTCACCAGACGGCCTTCGGCCAGCATGTAGATGCAGTGCCCGTCCGGGAAGATGTATTTGTCCACCTGCGGCTTGATGTTGACCCGCTTGACGCCTTTGGCGGTGTTAAGCCTGTCCACTTGGATTTCGTTGTCGAAATGGCCAATGTTGCAGACGATGGCTTGGTCCTTCATCTTCGCCATGTGTTCGAGCGTGATGATGTCGCAGTTGCCGGTGGCGGTGACATAGATGTCCGCCTCGCCCAATGTGTCCTCGACGGTGGTGACTTCGAAACCTTCCATCGCGGCCTGCAGGGCGTTGATCGGGTCAATCTCCGTGATGATGACGCGGGACCCGAAACCTTTCAACGAGTGGGCGCTGCCTTTGCCGACATCGCCGTAGCCGCACACCACCGCGACCTTCCCGGCCACCATGACATCGGTGGCCCGTTTGATGCCGTCGGCCAGTGATTCCCGGCAACCATAGAGATTGTCGAATTTCGATTTGGTGACCGAATCGTTCACATTGATGGCCGGCACGAGCAGCTTGCCGGCTTCGAGCATTTGGTAGAGGCGATGCACGCCGGTCGTGGTCTCTTCGGAAACGCCCTTCCAGTCCTTCACCACGTCGTGCCAGAAACCGGGACGCTCTTTGAGAACGCGTTTCAGTAGGTCCTTGATGACCTGTTCCTCGTGGCTGGCGCTCCTGGTGTTGACCCAGTCGCTGCCATTCTCGAGTTCGTATCCTTTGTGGATAAGCAAGGTCGCGTCACCGCCGTCGTCCACAACGAGTTGGGGGCCTTTGTTGCCGGGGTGCGTCAAGGCATCGAGGGTGCAATCCCAGTATTCCTCCAAGGTTTCGCCCTTCCAAGCGAACACCGGGATGCCGGCCTTGGCGACAGCGGCCGCCGCGTGGTCTTGAGTGGAGAAAATGTTGCAGCTTGCCCAACGGACCGAAGCGCCGAGCTCCGCAAGCGTCTCGATCAGGATCGCTGTTTCAATCGTCATGTGCAACGAGCCGGTAATGCGAACGCCTTTGAGTGGCTTCTTCGGGCCGTACTTCTTGCGGATGGCCATCAGACCGGGCATTTCATGCTCGGAGACTTGGATGGTCTTGCGACCCCAGTCGGCGAGAGACAGGTCGCGGACTTTGAAGTCAGCCTTGCCGGCTCCGTTGCCGTTGTTGCTTTTGATATGTTTCGAACGTGGCGGGGTAAGTTTGATGGTTGGCATAATTTTGGCGGAATATATCACAAAGCTCGTTTCAGTGCTTCGACCTTGTCAGTTCGCTCCCAAGTCAGGTCGGGATCGCTCTTTCCAAAGTGTCCGTAGTTGGTTGTCTTGCTGTAGATGGGGCGCCGCAAGTTCAGTTGGTCAATCACATCCGACGGCTGGAAGCTGAACACTCGATTGACGGCGCGCAAGATGCGACTTTCCGGGACAGTGGCTGTGCCAAAGGTGTTGACGTGCACGCTAACCGGATGGGGATGCCCAATCGCATAAGCGAATTGGATTTCGCACTTGGTTGCCAGGCCCGCGGCGACGATGTTTTTGGCCACCCACCGTCCCATGTAAGCGGCGCTGCGGTCCACCTTTGTCGGATCCTTGCCGGAGAACGCGCCGCCTCCGTGTCGTCCCATACCGCCATAGGTGTCCACAATAATCTTGCGACCGGTCAGGCCGCTGTCGCCTTGCGGTCCGCCCACGACAAAACGGCCGGTAGGATTGATGAGGAATTCCGTCTTTGGCGTTAGCAGGCGTTTGGGCAACACCTTCTTGATGACCTGTTCGATGCAGAACTTCTCGATCTCACGATGCTCCACGTCAGCGGCGTGCTGTGTGGAGATGACGACGTTGGAAATCGCGACCGGCTTGTCGTTCTCATAGACGACGGACACCTGCGTCTTGGCATCGGGTCGAAGCCACGGAACCTTGCCGGACTTGCGTATCTTGGTCAATGCGCGCCCCAACCGGTGGGCGAAC
>CAZEQV010000065.1:0-6147 GCA_964514435.1 uncultured Verrucomicrobiota bacterium | reverse complement strand
AACATGATGGGCGCTGGCATCAATTCGGGCGTTTCATTGCACGCATACCCGAACATCAGGCCCTGGTCGCCCGCGCCCTGTTTGGCGGTCTTTTTGCCTTTGGCTTTGCGCGCGTCCACGCCTTGGGCGATGTCGGGAGATTGTTGCGTGATGTACACATTCACAAAGACCTTGTCCGCGTGAAACACATCATCCTCGTGCACATAACCGATGCCTCGGATGGCTTCACGGGCGATCTTTACGAAGTCGAGTTTGGCTTTGGTGGTGATTTCGCCGCCCACCACGGCCACGTTGGATTTGACAAAACATTCGCACGCCACGCGGCTCATTTTGTCTTGTAGGAGACAGGCGTCGAGGACGGCATCGGATATGGTGTCGCAAACCTTGTCGGGATGTCCCTCGGCTACGGACTCCGATGAAAATATGTAACTGGCAGATCGGCTCATGTTGGTTCCTTATTCGTGACTACGGACATTGTGGTTCAAACTGCAAAGTTCCCGTCGAAACAGGGCGGTAATCTAGGGAACGACTTCACAACTCTCAAGTCTTTAATCTGGTGTGCCGATTCCAGTGTGTGAGTCACGGTGCCAGAGCGGAGACCCACCGGCCGGAACGAGCGGAACGGATGCAGGCGTCCAAGTAGGATTGCACTTCAGCGCCGCGGAGAATATCCGGTTGATGGGGCTTGCCGGAACGCACGGCGCGGACGAACCGCTGCCACGTCCACAGCATCGGTGGGACAGGCACCTCTTTCCAATCCCAAGTCTTCAGCGAGCGACCGCGGCACAGTCGGAGGAACGGTTTGTCGGGACGCGCGTGGCCAAGCGACATGGCGCCATTCGTGCCGTAAATCTCCAACAACACTTCGTTGCGGCGTCCGCTGGCCCAACGCGTCGTGGTCGCTTCGCCAAACGCGCCGCCGTCAAAATCAAACTGGATCGCGGCGGTATCATTGGCATCCAGCGTCAGCCGGGAGCGCCCCAACTTCGGGTGCGTTCGAAACTCGCAACGCAACCATTTTGCTTTTCCACAGATGCCGGTCACAAAATCAATCAAGTGACAACCGAGATCACCGAGCACACCATCGGCGCCGGGACGACGTTGAAGCCGCCAGATGCGGGATGGATTGCCGGTCGCGTGGGGGTCGCAGAGCCAACCTTGCAGGTAATGAGCGCGCACATACCGGAGTTCGCCGAGGTCGCCGCGAGCGATCATCTGTTGGGCTTTGACGAAATGCGCGCCGCGATGGCTGAAGTTGACCATGCCGACCACGCCTTGACGGCGGGCCTGCCGGTAGGCTTTCGCCACCTGCCGGGCTTCCGCGAGCGTCACGGTCAGCGGTTTCTCGCAGAACAAATGCTTGCCGGCGGCAAGGACGGCCAGGCTGACCGGCGCGTGACCGGCGTCGGAAGTGACGACGCTGACTGCATCCACGGCGGCGATGAGTTCGTCGAGGTCGCCAGCGGCGAACTGGAAACCGTGTTCCGTGGCAAACCGGCGGGCGCGCTCGGTGTCTATGTCGTAACAACTGAGCAGTTGGATTCCAGGAACAGCTTTGAACCGCCGTGCGTGCGTTCCGCCCATGCCGCCGGTGCCGACGATGCCGATACGAATGTGTTTCATAGTCTGATCTCCAAGATTTCGTGAATATCCACGCGGGGGATGTGGATGGTGAGAATGCCGGAGGAAAAATGATGGGCGATGGCCGAGCCGGTTGGATGCAGGGCCACCGACTGCGGTGCAGCCGGTAGCTTCACGTTCAATGTGATGTCGGTAAGGGGCGGGAGTTCTTCGATGAGGATGCGGCGGGGCGGCAAGGCGATGACGGGTGGACGATTGATGAGGTTGATTAGGAGGCTGCCGGCCCGTTGACGGAGGACGATTTCCAACCGCGCCGGTGCGTCGGTGGTGACTCTCCAAGGAATATCGTAGCGCGCAATGATGTTGCGGATGAATGTTCGCAACTGCGGATGCGGCCAGTGGACATAGTTGGAGAACACCGGTCCGTGAACCGCGATGACCGATCCTTTGCCCAGAGTGCGTTGAGTGACGACAACGTCCGAGGTTTGGTCTTTCGACGGTTCTTGCTGCCGGTAACGGTGGGCGATTGGTTCGGTGCTGGGGTCGCAGGTGACCGGCTGCCATGAGCCGTGAACTGGTACGATTTCGCTGCCGGCAGGAAGGAAGTGGCCGGATTCAACGGCGGGGCCGTGTGGACGCGCGCCGGTCAGTTGCGGATAAGGGACGCCGGCAACGAGGAGATGACCGCCGCCGGTCACGTAGCCGGCAAGGTGCTGGATTTGATCTTCGGTTAGTCCCGTTGTCTCGGGGAGGATGGCGAGCGGATACCGGGCAAGGTCGGTAGTGATTGCGTCTTCGGTGAGGATGCCGGTTGGGATGTGGATTTCGAGGAGTGATTGCAGCGCGCCCTCGATGGGGTCGCAGGCCGGTTCGTATTGATAGAGGATGTTGTTGTGGCGGTAGAAATGGTCGGCGTAATGAAGGATGGCTGCTTGCGGGACAGTTTCTGTCTGGAAGCAATAGGGCTTTCGCGCGCGAAGAAAGGCGGCGAGGTCGGCGATGCGTTGGTGGTGCCAGCCGGTTAGGTGACCGGTGCGCTGCGGGTTTTCATAGACCATCGCGGCGCCGCCGTGGGCGATGACTTCGGAAAGTTCCTGGCAAAGGTGAACGAGCGGTTTGAGGATCCACGGGCGTTTGTCGCCCATTTCGCCGGGCTTGGTGTGCATCCACGCCATTAGATCCCATGTCTTGCGGCGGGAATCGAACACGCGGGCTTCGAGCATGGCGTGATGGGAACCCCAGCGGAAATCGAGGTCGCCGCTGAGGTAATCAATCGGCCCAGTCATTTGGGGATCAGGTTGCCGGGCGCCGTACATGTAGCTGCTGCAGACAAGGCAGGCGGGTTTGCGGGCGTGGACGGCGTTGGCGTACTTCGTGACGTGGTCACAGAACAGGCCGCGGTGATAGGACAGCCAGGATTGCCAATTTGGATCAGAGGAGGCGAGGGGAGCGTTCTCCAAGCCGGTGCGCCTGGTGAAATCGTCCCGGCAACGTTGGCACCAGCAGGGAAGGGATGCCCAGTTTTCCCCGTCCACCCAGAACCCGTCCACGTCGTAACGGTCAATGAGTTCGAGAAGTTGGGGAATCATCAACTCATCGAGGTACGCGCTGTGTCGGCAGGTGATGCGGGGGTCGCGGTTGCCGGTTTCGTCAATGCGCGCCCAATCGGGATGCAGTTCGATGGCGCGGTTGTCCCAGACACCGGAGTAATGCACGCCAAGTTTGATGCCGAGTTCGCGGGTGACATCGCGATGGATGCGGAGCGAATCGCGGACGACGCCCGGCGAGGTTGAGCCGGTTTGGGTCGGCCAACTGGTGTAGCCGCGATGGCCCTTGCAGTCGCAGTGAATCCAATCCGGTTTGATCAGCAGCAGCCGCTCGCGGAGATGCTCGTGTGTCAGTTCGCTGCCGAGCTGGGTATCGGTTTCGTTGGCGTGGAAGTCGTAGTGGATTCCGAAGTAAACGTCGTCGTGCCAGTTCGGGTTGTTCATGGGATGTGGAGGTCGGCGGGCGAGAGTTTGTGTTCGTGGAGAAGGCCGGTGCGAGCCGAGAAAATGCGGCAGATCACCGCGGTTGCGGTGTCGGTGCCGGGGCGGAACTCCAGTTCTCCAAACAGGTTGGTCTCCGCGGCTCGGAATAACAGCGAGGTGTCGTCCAGGTCCGGTTTCGGGACATGATTTTTCTGGGCCAGCGGCGAACTGGTGAACTCGTAAAGGTGCCGCCCGTTGGGAAGCGGGATGCGCCGAACTTCGCTGCGATGGATGTCGCCGCTGAGGAAGATAACGCCGCTGATCTTGTTGTCGGCGAGGAATTGGAACAGACGGTCGTGTTCGGGACGGTGGCGGGGACCGGCCCAGGAATCTTTCTTGTTCGAAGTGAGTGTGACGCCGCAGGCGATGACTTTGTAGCGGGCGGTTGACTTCTTGAGACCGTCACAAAGCCGGTCGAATTGTGTCTTTCCGAGAAGCGATGGGTTGAGGAGTTTCTGGCGGTGGGCATAGCGGTCGTCGGTCATGAAGAATTCCGTGTGGCCCCACCGGAAAGAGAAGAAGATGCCGGGTGCGTTCGGCAGACCATAGGCGGGATTGGGCCAGTGCTCTTGGAACCCGGCGAGCGCTTCAGCGGCGAACTTATGTGTGCCATCGCAGTCGTTGGGGCCAAAATCGTGATCGTCCCAGATCGCGTACGTGGAGCGCGAGCCGGTGAGTTCGGCGAAACCCGGCATGGAGCGGATGGCCTTGTGAGCGTCGCGAAGTTCAGCGAGCGCGCCGTTTTCGGTGTAGGGAAAATCGCCAATGAACATCACGAGATCGGCGTTGCGCCCGGCCATCTGCTGGAAAACGGTCTTGCCCCCGGTCAGATCGATCTGCGGCTTGTAGCAGGAGCCAAAGACGACGCGTAAAGGCTTCAATTGTGACGACGGACCGGGCGTCTGGCATTCGCCCGTGAAGAGTTCCTTGCCGGCTTGGCGAAGACGGTACTTGTAAACGGTGTCGGGTGAAAGGTTGCTGAATCGGGCGATGCCCATCAAGTCGTTGGTCTCGGAAGTGGAGATGGATTGAGTTCCATTCAGTTCGACTTCGATAGTGGCCGGTATCGTGGTGCGGAACCAGATGGAGGCGGAGGTTTCTGTTACTCCGCCTAGAATGGGGCCGTGTGAAAGCTCCGGTTGACCGAACAAGACGGACGGGAAAACCACCGCCCACAATCCAAACACCGATTCGCGTATCATGCTCAAAGATTAGGAGGAGCCAGCCCCGCAAAGCAAGCCGACCGGTGGAAAGAACTACTCGTTCTCGCTATGGCCGATTGATCGCAATCCGCTGACAGCCGGGTGCTGGCCGCTCTATCGCTCCTCCTCCGCTTCCATCGTTCATCCTTGCTGTGAATAGGATTCCTCGAAATCGGCGGAGTTCTCTTCCGGAGCGACTGCGCCCGACGCCCCGGCAAAAATGACCCTTGAGCAGATCGGAAAACATGCATATCCTGTCAGCAATGAAGGAAATCACTCTTATCGTTGAGCGCGACGAAAACAGCGGCGAGTATGTCGCTTCGTGGGATGACCCGCAGGGCAAAGGCGGCATTACCACGCAAGGCAAAGACTTGAACGACCTACAAGCAAACATCCGCGAAGCTGTTGGCTGCCACTTCGGGCGGGACAAGATGCCGCGTGGCATTCGCCTTCATTTTGTCAATGATCCCGTCTTGGCAGTCGCGTGAAACTTCCCCGCGATGTGACCGGCACGGAGGCCGTCAAAGCGTTCCGACGACTTGGTTTCACAGTCACCAACCAAGAGGGTTCGCACATCCGCCTGTCAAACGGCGTCGTGCGTGTCACTATTCCAAATCACAACCCGATTCTTCCCAAGACACTGCAAAGCATCCTCCGTCAAGCGGGCGTCAGCCGGGAAGATTTCCGCGCCGCGCTCTGATTTCGTCGCGTCTGGGTCATCGCCATCGCCCACTGTCAACGCCGGTACGCTAGCGGGCGGGCGCGTTGAATCAGCCAAACAACGGGCGAATCGCCGACCGTGATCGTCGCGACGGAAGTTTCAATTTACAAATCCCGCTCAAAGTAACGGAATGACGATAGAGTCCCGACTTAACCCGATGGGCGAGCGAAGTTGTTCCCCTGGTGAAAAATCGAATAATCAGATGTGACCCTGAGGTGTTCCCCAAGAGTTGAGCCACCTGTTATGAGAGTTTGGGAAGCCCGCAAGGGCGGAAAGGACTCTCATGAAGAGGATACGACATAGTCCGGAACAGATCATTGCCAAGTTGCGCGCCGCGGAAGCGGATCAAGCCGCCGGCATGGACATCGAGGCGATCTGCCGCAAGCTGGCGATCAGCCCGGCCACCTATCACAAATGGCGCAACCAGTACGGTGGTCTGAAAGCCAACCAGATGAAGCAGCTTAAGCATCTGGAGCGGGAGAACGCCCGACTGAAGAAACTCGTCGCCGATCAGGCCCTCGACATCAGCCTGTTGAAGGAGGTGGCGCGGGGAAACTTCTAAGCCCGGCGCGCAAACGGCGCGCCGTCGAGCACCTCCAACAACGCGCCGAGG
>CAZEQV010000064.1:0-13813 GCA_964514435.1 uncultured Verrucomicrobiota bacterium | reverse complement strand
GTGGGATCGGGTGGCTTGGGCTGTTCCGACCAATTGCCGGTCAAGTTGCAAGACCGCTCCGTCACGTCGCGCGATCAGTGGGGTTGCGGCAACGCCCAGATTTTCTCCGAAGTGTCAGTGGAAATGCACGAGGAGTTTTCGCTCCGGTATGAGCGACCGTTCATGGAGCGGTTTGGGCTGACGTATTACGGGTGCTGCGAACCGTTGCATTACAAGATTCCCATGCTGCGGAGCATTGGCAACCTGCGGAAGATTTCCATGAGTCCCAAGGCCGACCTGCGGGCCGGTGCCGAGGCGGTCGGACGCGACTATGTCCTGTCGTTCAAGCCGAACCCCGCCCATCTGGCTGGCGACGGGTTCGACATCGAGTTGGTGCGGCGGTATCTCGCTGACTCGCTCGCTGCGATGCGCGGTTGCAACGTCGAAATCATTCTCAAAGACATCACCACCGCCCGGTCCGACGTCCACCGTCTCACTGCGTGGACGAGGCTTGCGCTGGAAGCCGCCGACGGGTAGAACCCGGTCCTGTTGAACAACGCGCGCTCGTTCGAACAAGCCAGCGCCAGAGCAGTCGGATGGGTTGAACATCGCCGGTTGCTCCGTCTCTTGACCTGCCCGGCGATTGCCGGTAGTCTCGCAGCCGGTCTATGCGCAAGCGTGTGCAGGTGTTCTATGCGGGAAGGGTGCAAGGGGTCGGCTTCCGATATAGCGCCCGCGAAGTGGCTTGCGGATATGATGTCAGCGGGTTTGTTCGCAATTTGTCGGACGGCCGCGTGGAGATGGTGGCCGAAGGGCAGGAAGATGAACTGAAAGCGTTTCTGACGGGGATTGTGGAAAGTCATCTGGGCAGTCATATTCACACGCAAGACGTGATCTGGAGCGAGGACCGCGGAGAGTTCAAAGGATTTGAGATTCGATTTGACCGGTAATGGACGCCATTCGCACAGAAAATTTGACGAAGAAATATGGATTGGGTTGGCACAAGGGCAAGTTGCTGGCCTTGGACAACCTGAACCTTACCGTCCGGGAAGGTGAGGTGTACGGCCTGCTCGGCCCCAACGGTTCCGGCAAGAGCACGACATTGAAGTTGGTGCTGGGCTTGATCACGCGCACGGAGGGCAACGCTTGGATCTTCGATGTGCCATGCGACAAAGTGGAGTCGCGGTTGCACGTCGGTTTCTTGCCGGAGAATCCGTATTTTTACCGGTATCTGTCCGGCTCGGAAACGTTGGCGTTTTACGGTCGGCTTTGCGGGATGGGCGGTTCCCGGTTGTCGCGGCGCATTGACGAGTTGCTGGAATTGGTGGGCCTGACCCATGCGCGTGACCGGCGACTGTCGGGGTATTCAAAGGGGATGTTGCAGCGGATCGGTTTGGCGCAGGCGTTGATGCATGATCCGCGGTTGGTGTTGTTGGATGAACCGACAGCGGGCGTGGATCCGATCGGCAGCCGGGATATTCGGGATTTGATTCTGCGATTGAAGAAAATGGGCAAGACGGTTTTGTTGTCGTCACATCTGCTGGCGCAGGTGCAGGATGTCTGCGACCGGATCGGTGTGTTGAACCTCGGCAAGATGATCCTGGAAGGCGATGTAAAGATGTTGATCAGCGATCAACGGCGGTTGAGCATCACCGTTCAGGATTTGCCGGAATCCGCCCGCCAGAAAGTGGAACAGGCCGTGCGTGAAGCCGGTGGGCAAGTCGTGGCGGTCGAGCATCCGGAGACGACGCTGGAATCTCTGTTCTTGGAAGCCGTGAACAAAGACAAACGGGGAGCCGGTCAGCATGACTGAAGCCGCTGTCATGAACAAAGCCGGCAGGGAGACCGTCGGATTCTCCGTGGGACGCATCTGGGTGATTGGCTTGAACACGTTCACGGAAGCCGTCCGCCAGAAGGTATTCAATTTTCTATTGATCTTCGGATTGATCGCGATCGCGAGCGCGAGCTTCTTTGCGCAATTCAGTTTTACGGAGCAATTGAAATTCGTGAAAGACTTTTGCCTGGGCGCGATGTCTTTTTTCGGGACGCTCATCGCGATTGTGGGCACTTCGCAACTCTTGCCGGCCGAGATGGAGAGCCGGACGATTTACACCATCCTGGCCAAGCCGGTGCGCCGGATTGAGTTTGTGTTCGGCAAATATGTCGGCAGCCTTCTGCTCATCATCATGAGCGTGGTCATGATGTCGCTGATGATCGGCGTCACTCTGATCGTGAAAGAAAAACGGCTCGTTCTCCAGGTCCAACAACAAGGCGGCGGCGACGAAGGCCAGAGCGTCGAGGAGATGGTAAGACAAATTCGCGCTCATGCGTATGATCCCGACATGACCAAGGCGGTGCTGCTGATTGGGATGAAACTGGCCTTGCTGGCGGCGATCACGTTGTTGTTCTCGACTTTTTCCACTTCGATGGTGTTCAACGTGGCCGTCGCATTCATGGCCTTTTTCGCCGGTCACCTGCGGGGTGCCGCCGCCGAAGTGTGGCAAGAACATCAAGTCCTCATGACTATTCTGGCGATCATACCGGACCTTAGCGCGTTCAACGTGGCCGACGATCTCAACTTGGGCAATGTCATCCCGTGGAAACACGTGTTCGAAGTGGGTTTTTACGGCTTGGCGCGTACCGTGATCATTCTCATGGCCGCGCACCTCATCTTCATCCGCAGGGAAATTTGACGATGAACCGGTATCTTATCGTCGCTGTCGTCTTGATCTTGCCGGCGTTGTTGACCATTCCGCTGGAACGGCAGATTCACTCCGAACGCGCCCGGCTGAAATACGGCGGCGCCAAACTGACGCCCGAACTTCGCGACCAATTGGGGCAGGGGATGGCCATCGGTTTGCTGGCCGGCTTTCGCGGGATCGTCGCCGATTTTCTTTGGATTCAAGGGCACGCGTTCTGGGAGAAGAAGGAATGGATCCGGATGTACCGCAACATGAAGGTGGTCACCACGCTTCAACCCCAGTCGGTGATGTTCTGGGAACTGTCCCAGTGGCACATCGCCTGGAATATTGCCTATGCGGTTCGCACGGATCCCCAAAACCGGTCTGAGGCCGAAGGCATCAAGCGCGAGCGTGAATGGATTGAACAAGCCCGGCTCATGCTTCTCGATGGCATTTCCAACGTTCCCAACCGCTACGAGCTTTACTTCGCCATGGGCTGGCTCCACTGGCACAAGATTGAAAACTTCTGTGTTGCCGCCGAGTATCTCGGCCGGGCATCCCAGTTTCAAGAAGCTCCGAGCTACGTTTCCCGTCTCTACGCCCGCGCGCTGGAAAAGTGCGGGGAAACTCACGCCGCCTATGAACACTGGCGCTCGCTTTGGAGCAGCGACCATTCTCGCAAGGGCCAACTTTGGGGCGTCGTGGAGCGGGAAATCCGCCGCTTGGAGGATGAACTCAAGATACCCAAGGAACAACGCATCTTCCCGGATCCATTGCCGGCCGTCGAACTGCCCACCACTCCGTCCCCTCCCTTGCCAGAACCATGAAATACGCCATTCTCAGTGACATCCATGCCAACCTTGAAGCCCTGCAGGCTGTCATGGAGGATTCCCGCCAACAGAAATGCACCCATTACGTTTGCGGCGGCGACATCGTTGGCTACGGCCCCAACCCGAAGGAATGCCTCCAAATCATTCGCGACCTGAACTGCCCGACCGTCATCGGCAACCACGACGAATACTGCGCTCGTGACAACGACCTGGTCGGCTTCAACCCCATGGCCGCCGACGGCATCCGCTGGACCCGCAACCAACTTTCCGAGGACGAAAAAAACTGGCTGCGCGACCTGAAATACACCCGCATTGTCGAATCCTTCACCATCGTCCATGCCACGCTCGATCTGCCGGAGAAATGGGCCTACGTCTTCGACAAACTGGCCGCCGCCGCCAGCATCAACTACCAGCGCACCGGCATCTGCTTCAACGGACACACCCATGTTCCCGTGGCCTTCATCCGGGGCGACCGCGGCATCCAAGGCGGCGTGTACACCAAGATCAAAATTGAAGTCGGCCGCAAATACCTGATCAACGTCGGTTCCATAGGCCAGCCACGCGACCGCAACCCCAAAGCTGCCTACGTCATCTTCGACATGCTCAACAACATGATCGAACTGCGCCGTGTGGACTACGACATCGCCGCCACGCAGAAAAAAATCCGCGCTGCCGGCCTGCCCGAATCGCTGGCCGAACGCATCGCGCTCGGCCGCTGATGCGCCTGCTCATCATCAAACCCAGCTCCCTGGGCGACATCGTTCACGCCCTGCCCACCGTCAATCTCATCCGCCGCCGGCATCCCGACGCGCACATCGCCTGGCTCGTCAACCCCGAGTTCGCCTCGATCCTGCAGAACAACCCCCTGATCAACGAAACCATCCTCTTTCCCCGTCGCGAACTCGGCAAACTGCCGGGATTGGTCCGTCAACTTCGCCGGCAACACTTCAACGTTGCCCTCGACCTGCAAGGACTTCTCCGCAGCGGACTCATCGCCAAACTGGCCGGCATTCCCCGCCGCGTCGGGCTTTCCGATTCCCGCGAAGGCGCCCGGCATCTTCACACCGAGATTGTAAGAGTTCCCCGGTGCCATGCCGTGGACCGGTATCTTCACGCGGCCAGTCATCTTCAATGCGGAACCGCGCCGGTCGAGTTTCCCATCGGCATCACCGAAACCGACCGGGTCCGAGTGGACGAACTCCTGACCGGCCTGGAACCATGCCCCATCGCCATCAATCCCATGGCCCGGTGGGAAACCAAAATCTGGGGAGACGACAAATTCACCGCACTCATCCAGAAGTTACCGGCCTCGCGAGTCATCCTGACCGGCTCGAAGACCGAAGCCGACCGGATCAAAAAACTATCGAGCGGCTGCCGCAACCTGGCCGGCCAAACAACGTTGACCCAGCTCGCGGAACTTTACCGGCGTTGCGCCGCCGTGATCACCAACGACAGCGGGCCGATGCACATCGCGGCCGCGATGGGTGTGCCCGTCGTGGCCATATTCGGTCCCACGGATCCCGCGTTGGTTGGGCCGTACGGCAAGGGTCACGCGATCATCCAAGCCGAAGGCTTTCGCTGTCCCTGCCAGTCCCCCAAATGTAACCAAACGCCCGCCAATCCGTGCATGACTCGCATCTCCGTGGAGCAAGTCATGACGGCTGTGAAACCTTTCCTTGCTTGACTTGGACGGTTTGACTACGGTTCCGGCCACTCTCATGACAGACCTTGAAAAACAACTGCAGAATGTCCGCTCCCAGGCGGAATTGGAGCTTGCCGGGTGTGGTGATTTGGCGGCGTTGGCGGCGGCAAAATCCAAGTACCTCGGCCGGCAAGGCGCGCTTACCGGAGCCATGTCGGAATTGGCCAAACTTCCCAAGGAGGACAAACCGCGCTTCGGGAAACTCGTCAACGAAGTCAAACAAGCGATCACGGCGGCCCTGGATCAGAAACAGGCGGAGCTGGAGGAAAAAGCGGTCGCAACGGGACTCTCGGTGGATGTCACGTTGCCGGGACGGCGGCACCAAATCGGGCATCTTCATCCGTTGACCCAGATTTTCGATCATGCGGTGCACATTTTCAGACGGATGGGATTTGCCGTGGAAGACGGGCCGGAAATCGAGGACGAATGGCATTGTTTTGATGCGCTGAACACGCCCGCCGACCACCCGGCACGCGACATTCAAGACACGCTGTACGTGGATCTGCCGCCGCACGAGAAATACGGGCGTTATTTGCTGCGCACCCACACCTCACCAGTCCAGATCCGCACGATGCTCAAACAGAGACCGCCGATTCGCATCGTCGCGCCCGGTCGGGTTTTTCGCCGCGACAACCCTGACGCCACGCACAGCCCGACGTTTCATCAGATTGAAGGGCTGTATGTGGACAAGAATGTTTCCGTGGCGGACTTGAAGGGAACGGTGGAGTTTTTCTTCCGGGAACTTCTCGATCCGCAGACGAAAGTGCGATTCCGCCCGCACTTTTTTCCGTACACCGAACCGAGCTTTGAAATTGACCTGAGCACGCCGCATTTTCGCGCGCGCGGCAAGGAATGGATCGAGATTGCTGGCTGCGGGATGGTGGATCCGAACGTGTTCAAAGCGGTCGGCTATCCCGACGACGAATATACCGGCTGGGCGTTTGGCTTCGGCATCGAACGGTTGGCCATGATCCAATATGGCATCAGCGACATCCGCCTGTTTACCGAGAACGACGTGCGGTTTTTGGAGCAGTTTTGAAATGAAATTCACATACAACTGGCTCAAACAATATGTGGATGCGCCGTGGTCGCCGTCTGAACTGGCGGACAAGTTGACCTTTGCCGGCATCGAAGTCGAAGACGTTGTCAGTCTCGGCGGCCAGATACCGGAACAGGTCGTCGTGGCGCAAATTCTTTCCAGCGAGAAACATCCCAACGCCGACAAACTCTCCGTTTGCCGCGTGAACGACGGCACCGGCGAGCGTCAGATCGTGTGCGGCGCGAAAAACTACAAGGTTGGGGACAAAGTGCCGTTGGCGTTGCCGGGCGCCGCGATGGCGGCGGGATTCACCATCAAGGAATCGAAGCTGCGCGGCGTAATGTCGCAAGGGATGATGTGTTCGGCGGACGAACTGGGTTTGCCGAAGGGTGAGGACGGGTTGCTTATCCTGCCGGCTGACGCGCCGGTGGGGAAACGGTTTGCCGAATATGTCGGGCCGGGTGACACGATGTTCGATGTCGAAGTGACACCCAACCGACCGGATTGGTTGAGCGTGATCGGAATCGCCCGCGAGATTGCGGCGATGACCGGTGCAACATTGCGTTGGCCGGACGTGGCCGTGCCGGAATCCGCAGAGCGCGCGGAACGTCTCACGTCCGTGACCGTCGAGGCGCCTGACTTGTGTCCGCGGTACATGGCGCGAGTGATTCGCGGCGTGAAAATCGGACCGTCGCCGGCATGGTTGAAGGAAACGCTGGAAAAGGTGGGGATGCGTTCCATCAACAATGTCGTGGATATCACCAATTTTGTGTTGCTGGAGACCGGGCATCCGTTGCACGCGTTTGATTACAATTTGTTGCAGGAACACCGGATTGTGGTGCGTCGGGCGCGGCCGGGTGAGAAGTTCGAATCCATTGTCGGCAGCACCCATGAGCTTGCCGGCGAGATGTTGGTGATCGCAGATGCGGGGCGGCCGGTGGCGTTGGCCGGGGTGATGGGCGGGAGCAATTCGGAAATCAACGACGCGACTACCGATGTGTTGTTGGAGAGCGCATACTTCCTGCCCGCGAACATTCGCCGCACATCGAAGCGGCTCGGACTTTCCAGCGAGTCAAGTTACCGGTTTGAGCGGGGCACGGACATCGAAGGGTTGGTGTTTGCCGCCAATCGCGCGGCCCGGTTGATTCAGGAGTTGGCCGGTGGGCAGGTGTGCGCCGGCTGCGTGGACGTTCTGGCCAAGCCCATCCAACACCGCCGGGTACCGTGCCGGTATTCCCAGATCAACAGGTTGCTGGGGACAACAGTGCCGGCTGAAGCTGTGAAAAAGATTCTTACCGGACTTGGTCTGTCGCTGGTGTCGGAACAAGACGGCGTCACGGAATGGGTTGTGCCGCCGTTTCGCGTGGACTTGGAGCGTGAAGCCGATCTCATCGAGGAAGTTTGTCGCATCCATGGTGTGGAGAAGATTCCAGCGGAGATGCAACCGAGCCGCCCGGCAATTTCAGCCTTTGACGCGCGGTGGGATCGGTTGATGACGATCCGTCGGACGTTGAACGCACTCGGATTTCACGAGGCGACGAATCAAACGATGGTGCAGGCCGGTACCCTGAAGTTGCAGAATCCGCTGACCTCCGAGATGGGGGCGTTGCGGGAATCGTTGACGCCCGGGTTGCTGCAAAATCTGCGGACGAACGTGTCGCGTCATGAGTTTGATGTGAAGCTGTTCGAGATCGGACGTGTGTTTGCGGGGGACGGACGCGAATCCTTGCATCTCGCGTTGGCCGCTACCGGACGACGCACACCAGGTGATTGGCAGCGGACGGAGAAGATGGACTATTTCGATTTGAAAGGCGCGCTGGAAGAACTGGGATTCAACTCGCCGATAAAGGAGATACCGGCTGCTTTGGCGAAGAAGATGAATTTGCGGGACGCGGTGTTCGTCGCCGAATGTGAGATTTCGGATGCGTCCGCGACAGCGGAAAAGATGTTTCGCGAATTGCCGAAGTTCCCGGCTGTGGTGCGGGACGTGGCGATGGTGGTGGAGGAAAACGTCTCGCACGCGGACATGGAGCAGGCGATTCGCAGCGCAGGCATCAAACTGTTGGAGCGTGTGCAGGTGTTTGACATATTCCGCGGCGGACAGATTCCGGCAGGCAAGAAATCAGTGGCGTATTCGCTGACCTATCGGGCGGCTGACCGGACACTGACGGATGCGGAAGTGAACTCCGCGCACGACAAGATCAAGCGACAATTGCAGCAAGCGGTGAAGTGTGAATTGCGGGAGAGTTGAGAAGATTCGACCGTCCTGCGGCTTATGTTCTTGAATTCGTGGCTGAAAAAGGCATATATACTTTCAGCGGTCGCAAGGACGTGACGCGAATGTTCTTTGAGCATCGTAACGATTTTGAGATGCCCTGCCATGTTCGAGCAGAACGATGAAATCTTTGTACCAACACCGTAAATGCACGGCGCTCGGAGTTCGGTTGTGGACTACACGCCTTCTCAGGAAGTAGGAAGCAGCCGACAGAGCACCCCTTCAATGAGGGGTTCAAAGATTACGTTCGCACGGCATTACGGCGGGGCATTTCTCTTTTCACCCAGACCGATGGCCCATGTCAGATCCGACCGATAACCTATTTCCCCCACCCACTTCGACTTCCGAGCCGCTGGCCAGCCGGATGCGACCGCGGACGCTCGACGAGTTCGTCGGGCAGCAACACATCCTCGCGCGCGGCAAGCTGCTACGGCGCGCCATACAAGCCGACCGGATCACTTCGATCATCCTCTATGGCCCACCGGGCACCGGCAAGACTTCGTTGGCGCAGATCATCGCCGGTGCGACGAAAAATCGCTTCGAACGTCTCAGTGGCGTCGAATCCAATGTGGCTGACATTCGACGCGTCATCGCCACGGCTGCCAACCGGTTGGCCAATACCGGACAGCGCACCATCTTGTTTATTGATGAGATTCACCGGTTCAACAAGGCGCAGCAGGATGTTCTCTTGCCGGACGTGGAGAACGGCAACGTCCGCCTGATCGGTGCGACCACGCACAACCCGTTTTTCTACGTCAATGCGCCGCTTGTTTCACGGTCGCAGGTTTTCGAGCTCAACCCGCTTTCGGAAGACGACATCCTAACGCTGCTGCAGCGGGGATTGGATGTTCTTGGCGTGAAAGCCGACGAAGATGCATTGACGTTTCTAGCCACCGCTTGCGATGGCGACGCACGCAAGGCGCTCAACTCGCTGGAAATCGCCGCGCTGACCACGGAATCCGGGCACATCACGCGCGCGATTGCCGAGGAATCCATTCAGAAGAAAGCGGTCGTGTATGACGCCGACGGCGACCAGCATTACGACACGATCTCGGCGTTCATCAAGGCGATGCGCGGCAGCGATCCGGATGCCGCATTGTATTGGCTGGCGAAGATGGTTGTGGCCGGTGAGGATCCGCGATTCATTGCGCGGCGGATCGTCATTCTCGCGTCCGAAGACATCGGGCTGGCTGATCCGATGGCGTTGCTCGTGGCGGTGGCGGCGCATCAGGCGGTGGAGTTCATCGGCTGGCCGGAGGGCGAGTTGACGTTGGCGGAAGCGACCGTTTATTGCGCCACGGCACCGAAGTCCAACGCCAGCGCCACCGGCATCTGGTCGGCGAAAGCGGATGTGGAACAAGGCCGGACCTTGGAGGTACCGGCGGCGCTAAAGGACAAACATTACAAGGGCGCGGAGCGATTGGGGCACGGTACCGGCTACAAATACGCCCATGATTACGAGGGGCACATCGTGGATCAGGATTACTTGCCGGAGAAACGCCAGTACTACAAACCGAGCGACCAAGGCTTCGAGCAAAAGGTCCGCGACCGGATGGAGAAATGGAAGCAGCAGTTGAAAAAGTAGCGATGCGGCGGCGGATGCGCGCCCTGTTGGCCGGTATGGATGCGGAGACGTGCCGGCAACATTCCGAAGTTATCGCCAAGCGGGCGATGAGCTTGCCGTCCTTCGTCTCGGCCCGCTGCGTTTGCCTCTACGTCTCGACCGGCGGGGAAGCGGGCACGCACGAGCTGATAGCCGGTGCGCTGGCACAAGGACGACGGGTTTGCGTGCCGTGGTTGGATCGAAAGGGAGGAACCTACCGGCTTTCCGAGATCAGCGCCTTTCCATCTGATTTGGCTCCCGGTGCGTTTGGTATTTTGGAGCCGGTGGCTGACAAGATCCGGTTGGTTGAAGCGCCCGTCGTGGATCTTTGGTTTGTTCCCGGTTTGGCGTTTGACGCTCGGGGCATGAGGCTGGGCCGGGGGCGGGGAGTGTACGACCGGTTGCTGAAGAATGCCGGCGGTGTGCGGGTTGGTTTGGCGTATGACGCGCAGATCGTGGACAGACTGCCGGTGGAATCGCATGACGTGCGAATGGATTGGCTGGTGACGGAGGCGGGGGCGACTCTTGCGTGTATGTAGGCTTCCGTGTAGTCTCAGCGCCATGACCAACGACGAACGCAAGCCGATCATCAAGCAACTCCTCGCCAAAGGGCAGACGCTTTCGCAGATTCAGGATTATCTCCGCAACGAGAAGGGCGATTCCATCACATACATGGAATTGCGCCTGTTGCTTTCGGAAATGCCGGACACGAAGTTGCCGGAGAAAGAACCGCCCAAGGCGCCCGTCATTGCTCCCGAATCGGCGCCGGCCAAGAAGAATGAAGCAGGTGCAACATCCAAAGGCGGCAAGCTCTCCATCTCCGTGGATCAAATGCCCCAACCCGGCAGCATGCTCAGCGGGTATGCGCGATTCAGTTCCGGTGCGAAGGCACACTGGTATCTTGATGAGATGGGACGGCTCGGTGTACAGCCCGAACTCGGTTCCGACAAGCCGACGCAGGCAGACATGCACGAGTTCAGCACGGAACTCCGCAAGATGCTCCAGTCCGCCGGCGTGTTTTAGCGCTCACAAACCCAACAAAGCGGGCAGGATACCGGTATCTTGGCCGTCCTTCATGATGATGCCGAAGCTGCCTTTGTAATCCCAGTTGGCCCAGGCGATGTGGTGTTCGGCCAGAACGCTGATCAAATCGCGGTACCACGCCAGCCGTGTTGGCTGCGGGACGGTGCTCAAACAACCAAACTCGCCGCAATATAGCGGCAGTCCGGTCCGTTTGCTCACCGCCAACGGCTTGGCCAGTTCGCGCACCATCGCGGCGCGGTCATACGCCGCGTTTTCCTTTTCGAGGGCGGCGCGTTTGTCTGGTTCGATCACTTGATGCAAGTCAGCTTGGGTGATTGGTGTGCCCGGGTAATGAACGGGCCCCTTGTACCAACCCGTTTCGCGCACCCAACCGGCTTGATGATGCGTCACGAGAGTCGGGTGATAGAAATGGAATGTGAGAATCGTCTTTCGGTCATCTGGCACGCGCAGCTTGTCGAACGTGTGTGCTTGGTTGAACCAGTTTGAACCCAACACGATCACCCGGTCGGGTTCCACTTCGCGCACGGCGCTGAACGCCGCATTGGCAACGCGGTTCCAATCATCGGGGTTGGCCGCGACCGCTTCGTTCAACAGTTCATACGCGACCTGTTCCTTGTCGCGAAATTGAAGATGGTGCGATAGTTCCAGCCAGAGTTCGACGAACTTCGCCGCTTCGCGGGGATTCGTGAACAGGGCCGGCACGTTGGCGTCATTGAAGTAATGGCTCCGCAAGATATGGAGGTCCACAATCACCCGCAGCCCGGCATCCTCGCACCAGTCCAGCGCCGCGTTGAGCAACCGGAACGCCTCGTCATCTTGCCGGCCATCTTCTGCCCACAACTGCACCTCGTCGACCGGCAAGCGGATGTGGTCGAACCCGAGTGATCTGATGAAGGCCACGTCTTTCTGGGTGAACCACGCTTCGCGCTCTGCGCCCCGCCGGGTGCTCTGGCTGAGCCAGTGCGAAATGTTGGTGCCGCGTCGGATCCGGAAGTTCATATCTTTGATCTCTTAATTTTCACCCCGGCCAGGTCGAATCAGAAGTAGCGGGCGGCGTTGTGGTAGCAGATGTTCTGCACCATCTGTCCGAGCAGCTTCACGTCGCGCGGGATCAATCCGAGTTTCACATCGTTGGCCAGAAGGTCGCAGAGGATGCGGCGGAAATACTCGTGCCGGCTGTAGGACAGGAACGACCGCGAATCGGTCAGCATCCCGACGAATCGGCTCAGCAGCCCCATGTTGGACAGTGAATTCATCTGCTTTTCCATGCCGTCTTTCTGGTCGAGGAACCACCAGCCGCTGCCGAACTGGATCTTGCCGGGCACGCTGCCGTCCTGGAAGTTGCCGATCATCGTGGCGAACAGATCGTTGTCGCGGGGATTGAGGTTGTAGAGAATCGTGCGCGCGAGTTTGTCTTCGCTGTCGAGTCGGTCGAGATACTTGGACAACGCGCGGCCTTGATCGAAATCGCCAATGCTGTCGAAGCCGGTGTCAGGACCGAGCTTGGAAAGCAGCCGGGTGTTGTTGTTGCGCAGCGCGCCAAGGTGGAACTGTTGCGTCCACCCTTTCTCGTGATACAACCGGCCAAGCTCGACCAAGACAGCCGATTTGAACTTGAGCGCCTCGTCGCGGCTGATCGGCTTGCCGCTGCGAGCTTTCGCAAAGATACCGGCCACCTCTTTATCGGTGTACTCCTCGGCGTAGGCTTGCTCCAATCCATGATCGGAGAGCCGGCAACCATTGGCATGGAAGTAATCGCCTCGCTTGCGCAAGGCTTGGAGATAGGAAGCGTAATCGTTCACGGTCACGTTGGCGGCTTCGCCAAGCTTGTCCACCCAGGCGTTGAATTTCTCCGTCACCTCGATGGCCAGTCCTTTGTCCGGTCGGTAGGCCGGCAGAATCTGAATGGGAAACGATTTATCGGCGGCGAGTTTCCGGTGGTAACGCAGATCGTCAATCGGATCGTCCGTGGTGCACACCACGACGACGTTGGCCTGTCGGAGCAATCCGCGCACGGAGAATTCCGGCAACGCCAGCTTCTGGTTGCATTCGTCCCAAATGCCCTTGGCGGTGGAGGGATTGAGGAGCCGGTCGCTGATGCCGAACGGCTTCTTCAACTCCATGTGCGTCCAGTGATACAGCGGATTGCGCAACGTCTGTGGCACGGTCTCGGCCCATTTCTGGAACTTCTCCCAGTCGGAAGCGTGGCCGGTGCAGTAGCGTTCGTCCACGCCGTTGGTGCGCATGGCCCGCCATTTGTAATGGTCGCCTGCCAGCCAGATTTGCGTGAGGTTCGCATACCGTCGGTCGTCGGCGATTTCGTTGGGCGGCAGATGACAGTGGTAGTCAATGATCGGCATCGGCGCGGCGTACGTGTGATACAGTTCCGCGGCCAGCGGCGTTTCGAGAACAAAGTTTTTCGTAATGAAAACGTCTTTCTTGCTCATGGCTGTCGAAATCCTCCGTGTGCTAATTGGCCGAGACCCTAACATCTTGCCTAACGTGTTCAAGGGGGAAACGGCTCCGTATCACAGGCAGGGCGCACCGCAAGTTTTGAGCAGGTCCGGAAATGTAGGGCGCGAATCCCTGTCGTTTAGGGTTCGCGTCGCGACGATTGTTCACAACTCGAACCAACGGCGGGCAGCCCAAACACCAGGCAT
>CAZEQV010000063.1:0-14085 GCA_964514435.1 uncultured Verrucomicrobiota bacterium | reverse complement strand
CGGATGATCAACTTCAATCCGCTGGGCGCGCAGTTGGGCCACGATGTCGGCAATATGGCCGTGCCCGCGTGTTTCCAACGTCCACGCGATCTCCACCCGGCCCGGTTCCAAGCGCCCGAAGGCGCGGTTGTGATGGACGTCTTTGACGCTCGCACCGGCATCGGCCACGATCCGCGCCACGGCGGCCAGTGCGCCGGGTTTGTCGTTCACGAACGTGCGCAGACAGACCAACCGGCCATCTTTCGCGAGACCGTGCTCGATGATGTTGGCCATCATCGTCATGTCAATGTTGCCGCCGCACAGCGGCAGGGCCACCGTGCGACCGGTCATCTTCAGCTTGCCGGACAGGAGCGCCGCAAGCGTCGTCGCCGCCGCGCCCTCGACAACGGTTTTTTCGACTTCGAGAAGCATCAGGATCGCTTGAGCAATTTCGCCTTCGGTCACGGTGACGATTTCATCCACCACGGCAGCCGCGATGGCGAATGCTTGCCGGCCGACGCACCGGACGGCCAGTCCGTCGGCAATCGTGGGCGCCGCTTCGATGGCGACGGGCTGGCCGGCGGCGAGCGCCGCTTGGAACGACGCGCAACGATCGGGTTCGACACCGATGATTTTCGCTTGTGGTCGCAACGCCTTCACGGCGTTGCCAACACCGGCCAACAACCCTCCGCCGCCGACCGGCACAATCACCATGTCCAAGTCCGGTATCTGCTCGACCAGTTCGAGTCCGAGTGACGCTTGACCAAGGATGATGTCGCGATCATCGAATCCGTGGATATACACCTTGCCGGCCGATGCTTCGAGTTGCCGGGCCTGGGTCGCGGCTTCGTCGAACGTATCGCCGTGAAGCACGACCGTGCCGCCGTAACGTTCGATGTTGGCGCGTTTGACCAGCGGCGCGTTGCGCGGCATGACCACGGTGGCGTGGACGCCAAGACGGCGCGCCTGAAACGCGACGCCGAGACCGTGGTTGCCGGCGCTGGCGGTGACGACGCCGCGACGGCGTTGTTCGGCGGTGAGTTGAAGAAGCTTGTTGGCCGCGCCGCGTTCCTTGAACGCGCCGGTGGCCTGCAGATTATCGAGCTTGGCATAGACGTTCGCTTGAAACATCTCGCTCAAGGCGGGCGAGCGCGGGCACGGTGTGCAATCAATGACGTGGCGGATGCGATCCCGCGCTTGTTGCATCATGGCCAACGTCAGGGCGGTTGACATAAAGGTTACCGGGACAGAACGCGCAGACCGAAGCGTTCCAGTTTCACCTCGTTCGACACCGTGGTGTTTGCCAGTATATCCCGGTACGCCCCGTCCAACGGCACACAAACTTCGTGCCGGTTGAAGTTCATCAGAAACACATAGCGGGTTGCGCCGTCGGTGCGGAGCTGCGCGGTGACACCGGCCGGCAAGGGCACGTTCAACGCGCGCTGAAGACCGAGGTCGGCGATGAGTTTGCCGTAGAGGTCGGAGAGGAAGCTGCCGGTCGTGCGCGCCGCAATGTAATACGCGTGGCCTTTGCCAAACCAATTGACCGTCACAGCCGGGCTGCCGGCAAAGTATTGATCGGTGAATGTCGCCAGCACTTTGGCGCCCTCGGCATGAATGACGGAACAGGTGTCCACCGCTTTGTATAGCTTGCCGCCCATCGTGATGCCGACGAATTCATGCGGGTAGTAGCTCTGGCTTTCCTCTTCCCACACGCCAAACACGTTCCGCAACCCATCGCCGGGGACGCCGCCCAGGTAACAGAGGTCGGACTCGTTCACGACCGCGCTCCAATAGGTCATCACGGCGGTCCCGCCCTGCTCCACGTACTGCCTGAGCCGGTCGGCGAATCCCGGCCGCAACATGTAGGCCATCGGCAGCACCACCAGTTTGTACTTGGACAGGTCGCCTGTTTGGTCAATTACAGCGACCGGCACGCCCGCGTCCCAAAACGGCCGGTAATGGGCCGTGCATTCCTGCCGGTATTTCGTGTTGTCGCCGAGATAGATTCGGGCGCCTTCGCGGATCGCCCATTCGTTCTCCCAATCTTGGATCACCGCCACGTCCGCTTGCACCGTCGTGCCGACGACGGCGTCGAGCTTGGCGAGGGCTGTGCCGACCTCGGCGGTTTCCCTGAACTCGCGGGTGTTCTCCGTGCCTTCGTGATCCACGACGGCACCGTGAAATTTCTCGATGCTGCCGCGGCTCTTGCGCCACTGGAAATACATCACCGTATCCGAGCCGTGCGCGACCGCCTGCAAACTGGAGAGCAGGTTCATGCCGGGTTCCTTGCGTTTCTTGACCCGGCCGCGCGTCGGGATGCTGGGCACGCTTTCCATCAACATGAACGGCTTGCCGCCTTTCATGGCCCGGCACAGGTCGTGTTGAAGCGCGGTGTAAACCGCCTCGTCCAGTTCGTCCGCGTGTTCATGCCAGTCCGGATACGAGTCCCAGGAGATCACGTCCAACTCGCGGGCGAACGCCCCGTAGTCGAGCGTGTCGCTGCCGGGCATGAAGTTGGTGGTGATCGGAATGTTCGGCGTGACCTCGCGCAGCGGCGCCGCTTCCGCCTTGAAGAAGTCAATCGTCTGATGCGTCTTGAACCGCTCCCAATCCAGCATCAGGCCGTGCACGCTGTTGTCGATGGGAATCACGTAATCGAAATCCGGATAGGTGTGCGACCAGAAATCGGCCCAGTAGGCGTGGTTTAATCTGTCGATGCTGTTTTCGTAACGTTTCCGGAGCCAGTTGTGGAATGCGCCGTAGCAGAGCGCGCAATGACAGTCACCGCCGTTGTATTCGTTGGAGACGTGCCAGACCAGCAGGGCTGGATGGTCCTTGTAGCGCTCGGCCAGTTTGCGGTTGATGATCTGGCACTTTTCCCGGTAAACGGGCGACGTGCGACAGTGGTTGTGACGGGCCTGGTGCGGTTGACGTGTGCCGTCGGCGTTGACGCGACGGATTTCCGGGTACGCGCGGCTCATCCACGCCGGCTTCGCGCCACTGGGTGTGGCCAGCACGACAACTGCATTGTTCTTGGCCAGCTTGTCCATGATCGTGTCGAGCCAGCCAAACTCAAACCGGCCTTCCGCAGGTTCCAACGTCGTCCACGAGAAAATGCCCATCGAAACGGCATTGCAGCGGGCCTTTTGCATCAACCGCATGTCGTCGTCCCAGATGGAAGGCGTGCGGATCCATTGATCAGGATTGTAGTCGCCCCCGTGCAACATATGGGGACATTTCGGATTGATGGGGTCAAATCGTTTGGTCATGGATTGTTTCCTTGTTGGGCGCGGCCACTCTCTTAGCAGAAGTGCGGTCAACTTCTCAATCATGACACTTGAAGTAAGAACGTTCGTATGCAGCCGAAGGGGGACCCATTTCAGGGCAACCGGGCCTCACGCTCCTTCGCGCACGCCCCTGTTCGGCCCAAACGGACCGGTAAACACGCCCGGCGGACCGAGCCAGCCGGTAAAGCTGTGGCAACCATGCGTCTTGAGCTGGCCGTTGACGAGCGTCACATCGTTCTTCGCCCACTCGTGGGCCGGTGGGTGATACTCGACGGGCAGATCGTTGTCCTTGTTCGTGACAAACCAATGATATCCCGCCTTCTCCGCCCGGAACGAAATCGCCGGCAACCCGGCCGCCTCGAAAAAGTCCAGCGCGCCGCCCGCAACGCCTGATCCGCCGGCTCCGCGCTCTTCGGAATGTTTTCTGACCCCGGCAAGATGGCGCGCCACAGCGGTTCCGCATGCCGCATTCGGCACGCTCGTCTGCCGGGCCAACAGGAATTCGTCGCCGAACAAGACATTCTTGAGCGCGACCTGCTCCTTACCGGACAGCACGGTCAACGTCTGCGGCTGGGCATTGGCCGGCAATGCTCCGGGAAATGATCTGCAACCCTTGAATACTCTCCAAATCCAGCAACTTGTCCCCCGACCAGACGCGCCACCGGTCGCTCGTCGCGCTTCCGTCTTGGAACGTAATCTTCGTCAGCGCCGGCTTCACGGTTTTGGCCTTCTTGTCGGTGACCGCTGGCTTACCGGGCAGAAACGCGTCCATGGTCGCCACCTGTTCGACGAGTTCCCAACATCGCTCGATCTTTGGGTTGGCAACAAACGTGCCTTCGTCTTGCAGTTCACCGGCCGCGTCGCGCTGTATGCGCCGAGGACCGGTATCTTCACGACCACTTCCTCCGCCGTGCCGGTCGGAGAATCTTTCACCAGCAACTTCACCAGTCCGTCGGTCGCCTCGCTTGCCGTGATCAAGTTGCCGAGCTGCACCCGCGGATCAATGTCGTGAGCGCCTGACCGTTGATGCTGGCGATGCACGGATTGAAAAGCTGTCCGCCTTTGTAGAAGTCCGCGTCCGATTTCGGCACGGTCAAGCAACCAAACAAAAAACCGCCAGCGTGAGCTTTTTCATAGCTCCACCTTACCCTACCGGCGGCCATCGGACACAGCCTGCATTGCGACAAACCATGGGAGTTATGGCGACACCGGCGCATCCGCCCAATGTCCGACAAACTCCTGCCACGCTTGCCGGCATCGCGGCTCGTTGTCCATGATCTGCCACAACCGCGCCCAGTGAAACGCCGCCCCCGCCACCGGCAACCGCCGCTCCGCCGGCGCGCGATTCGCCAGCACCGGATCGCGCTCCGGCGGGCAAAGCCGTTGCACCTCGTCCACCAACTGCGCCAACCGGGGTCCCACAAACCACGGGATCTGTGTCGTCTGATTGCGGAACGTGCGCGGGGCCATGTATTCGATATACGGATGATCGTCGGTATTGACCGGGTAGCCGGCAAACACCTCCCGCGCCGCGGTCAGGTTGCCGCAGTAAAAGAACGGCATCGTCGCCGCGTCAAACGGCAACAGCAGCCGATCGAGATCCCGGTAGGTCTTTCCTTCCACCGACGCTCGCTGTTCCTCCACTCCACTGCCTTCAGCAGCCGGTATCGGCGCGCCGCCGGGATGCCCCACCAGCGCCACCACTTCCTCGCCGGGTTGAAACGTGCTGCGCCACAGCGAAACCTGATCAAACACTTCCAGCATCGTCCGCGCGATGATGGAAAATTCGTTCTCGGTCAGTTGATAGAGCGGCAACCACTGGAAAAACACCCCGCCCGGTGCGAGCCGCGCCTTGACACTCTGGAAATGTTCCTTGCTGTACAGGCTGCCGGCCCCCAGCCGGTTCGGCAGAAACAGGTCCGAGTTGATCATGTCGAACTGCTCGCGCGTCGCCATCAGGTAATGCCGGCCATCCTCGACCAACACCGTCGCCCGCGGATCGGTGAACAACCCACCGGTATAGTCCTCGCCGTCCACGTTGGTGATGTATTTCTTTGCCGCCGTCACCACTTCCGGCACCAGTTCGCAAACCACAATGCGCGTCACGTTGCTGAACGCCGGATCCAACGCGCTCCCGGCGGTGATGCCGGTGCCCATGCCGAGGAAGAAAATGGTTTTGGTATGCGGATAGAGTTTCAATGGAATATCCGCCTGCAACCGTTGCACCGGCGTCGCGCCCGTGGAACCCAATCCGTAGTGCGAGTTGATTTTGATGGACAGTCCGTATTGATCATTCACCACCGCCACCGTGCAATCGCTCCCCTCCCACGTCTCCCGAATCTCCCCCGGCCGGAGTTTCGGATCCGTGCTGGTCACCGGCAACCCGGCCGGATTGAGGAACGTGATCACCAGCAGCAACGCGCCGGCACTGAGCATCCACATCCGGCGCACCGTCAACCCCACGACCAACGCCCCGGCCAGATACAGCACCGCCACAATCTGGATCGTCCGCCACATCCCCCACACATGAAGAAACACAAACCCGCACAACAGCGAACCCAGAATCGCCCCGCCCGTGTTGATGGCCGCCAGATGTCCCAGCGTCCGTCCCGGCTGGGCCACGCGCCGTTCTTCGACCTTCATCAGGAACGGGAAAACCATCCCCAACACCAACGCCGGCCCGCCGAACGCGAGAAAGCCCTTCTGAAAAATCAGCCCCACATACCTCAACCACGTCGCGCGCACCGCAATGATTTGCAGCGAATCCGTCAACCACATGAACACAAACGGCGTGACCGCCACCGCCACCCCACCGGCCAGCAACAGGACCGTCAAAACCAACTCCGGCGCCGCTTTCAGCCGCGCCAGCCGGGAACTGAGATAAGCCCCGACCGCCAAGCACAGCAACAGAATGACCAGCACCGCCGAGAACGTGTACACCGAGTTCTCCACCACCTGCGAAAACATCCGCGTCCAAAGAACCTCCAGCGCCAAAAAGCCAAACCCCGACAGGAAACAAACCAACATCACCGGCCACCCGATCCGCGCCGGCGCGGCGGTGGTGGCAACGGCGTCCCTGCCGCGACCGGCACCCCGCGCCAACCAGAACGCCGCCACCGCCACCAGCCCGGTCACCGTCATCGCGCCGAGGTACGTCGCCGTGAAACCAAACGCCAGCGGCAGATAAAACCCCGCCAACAACGCTCCCGCCGCCGCGCCGAGGGTGTTGACCCCATACATCAACGCCGCCGTGGCGCCGAACTTCAACCGGTCCGCGACCAAATACTGCCCCATCACCGGTATCGTGCCGCCCATGAAAAAGGCCGGCGGAAAAATCAACACCAGCGCCAACCCGAATTTGACCAGCAGCAGCCAGGCGCCCGAAGCAACACTCTGATAAATCAACGGGTAAACGGCGTAGTAGGCGTGCAAGATTCCAAAATAGACCAGCGCCGTCGCCGCGATGCCGACTTCCAGCCAGGCATACAACCGCAACGGCCGGGCCGCGCGGGCCGACCGTTTCCCGAAAAACCAACTCCCGACGGCCAACCCGGCAAAGAACGCCGCCAACGTCGTCGCCGTCGCCTGCGAGGTGCTGCCGAACAGCAACCCGAGTTGCTTCATCCACAACACTTGGTAAACCAACCCGGCACACCCAGAGAAAAAGACCAGCAGGTAAATCACGCGATCGCTTTCAGCCCGGCTTCGGCCAATGCCAGCAAATGTTCGGCCTCGCGCTTTTGAACCTGGTCAAGGTCGTCTTCGAACACCAGCAACAACGGCAACGACGTGGCGAAATAATCAATCCTTGCCGGTGTCGCCAGCTTGCGTTGGGCGAATTTTGCCAGGTCCTCGAACAATGCCCGCGCCTCGGCCCGCCGTCCGAGTTCGTGAAGCGACAAGCCGCGATAGTAGGACAACTCGGAATGTTCGGTCACGGCCATCGCTCGAAAGTCACCGGCCTCGTTCGCGCTGGCTTCAAAACAAGCAACCGCTTCCGCTTCCCCGCCAAGGGCGCGGAGCGCTTGGCCGGTCCAGTAATTCACATCGGCCTTGGCTTGCAAGAGATGGTACGCCTCGCCGAGGTTCGCCGGCGGCTGCATCGCCAACCGGTAATGTTCCAGCGCCTCGGCTGGTGGGGCTTTTTGCCCAAGCAGCAAATGGGCCGTGGTGTATTGACGGAGCACCTTGCCCTCGCCGCCTTCCCACGGATGGAATCGCCGGGACAGCAACAGCGCCAGCGCCCGGTCGGGCTGACCGGTCTCGTTGAAGAGCGCGGCCAACGCGACGCTCGCATCATCGCGTTCCGCAACGAGGTCAGGACGCGACAGCAACGTTTCGAGCCGGGCGGCGGCGGAGTCGCCGAGTTTGGCGCGAAGCTGATCGTACTCGGCAAACAACCGCGCGTCATCGGGCGCGTGCCGCAGCGCGGTTTCGTAAGCCGCGCGCGCCGCCGTGCCATCGCGGCGAACGTTCCAGTAGGCGATGCCCAAATTGCGCCAGACGGTGGCGAACGCCGGGTTTCTTTCCCAGCAGGCAATCGCATCGTGATGACGTTTCTTGTCGTAAAAATAGTTGCCGAGTCCGAACGCCGCGTTGCGGTCCTGGCCCGGCTGGGCCAGCGCCCATTCCAATACAAGCTGGTCGTGCAAACGCGAGGGGAAGAAGTAGTCCGGCGACAGGCTGCGGGCGTATTGCAGGTGCGCGGGGTTGCCGGTCAACCACGCAAGGGCGTAGTGCGTCAGTGGCGATTTCGCCAGCGGGTTCGGCACGGCCACGGGCGTGACCGGGCGGGCGTGATGCTGTTCGAGCAGCTTGATCGCTTCGTCACGGAAACCGGCATCGGCGTAATCGTAGGCCACATCGAGAATGGTCTGGGCGTCGTTGCGGGTTTCGTCAGGCTCACCAGCCGCGTGTCGCGCCCAATGATCGAGCGGGTCAACCGCCAGCAACCCGGCCAATACCGGACAACCGTCGCGGCCGAGTTTTTGGAGCGCGAGCGCCTTGAGGATGTGCGCCTTGTTGTTCTGCCGATTGGTGTCGAGCGCGGCTTCGCAATGTTCGAGCGCCCGTCCATAATCGCCCCGCCGGCAATCGAGCATCGCCAATTCGTAATACGCCGCCCCGCGCCAGGCGTACTCCCAGGTCGCCTTGTAGAGTGCCGCATACGCTTCGGACGCCCGGTTTTGGAACCGACGGACGACGCCGAGGTAGTAATGCGCCTCACCGGTGTGCGGGTTCGGATGCCGGTGGGTCAGGCGTTGAATCGCCTTTTGAAAATGCCCGGCCGCGTCGTCGAGCAACCCTTGATTCAATTTCCGGCGACCGTAGGCAATGTGGGCGCGAGCATCCAACGGATCACGCCGCAGAAGTTCATCCCAGTAAATCTCCGGATACCGGGTCGGATGCCGGTATTGTTCGAGGTGTTCGGCGATGTGAAACAGTTCGTCCGCCGTCGCGACATCCGCCGGCATCGGCGGCTCGGTGGCCACCGCGCGATGGCGTTTCAGCGACGCAACATCCACCGGCCGGTAAGAAACCACGCCGGCCACGGACAATTCCAGCGTGCCGGGATTGTCGCCGGTAAACTTTAGCGCCCGGTTTTGCCACGGGCGGCCGGGCGCGAGGTCCACACGTTCGTCGAGCAATGTCTTGTCGCCGTCGCGGAGCATGATCCGCGCGCCAGCCAGCCGCCGGGAAGCCGCCGTGCCAAGGTCGAGCGTGCGGTCGTCGCGGATCACAAGTCGCACCGCTGCGTCTTCAGTGGCGTTTTGAACCGGACCAATTTTTTGATACGGCCACCAGAATTGCGAGAAGGTCTTAGTCTCGTACGGGGCGAGATAGGAAAAGTCCGGTTGGTTGTCGGTGTACACCCCGGCCATCAATTCGATGTACGGGCCGTTGGCGTCGGTCAGCTCGCGGTCCCATGCCCAGCCAAACTCGTGATTGCCCCACGTCCATTGTTTCTTGCCGGGGGCGATGTGGCGGTTGGCGACGTGGATGAAACCGCTTTGCGCTTCGTGGTCGTACCCGCCGAAGAAATCAAACCGTGTGTCGCAAACCATGTAACTGGTCGGCACCGGTATGTTTCGATACCAGCTCAAATCGTTGGCACCGGGACGCGCGGCGTAGTTCACGCCGTAATAGAAATTATTGGCGACCGGAAACGAGCTTTGCGCGCGCACGGCATGGTCGGCGACGTAATGCACGTCCGGCGGAAAGAAGCTCTGATAGCGGTCATGCACCCGCGCCGCGACATTCGTCCACCACAGAAACGTTTGCGTGAACGGCGTACGGTTGAACAGCCGGGCGCGGAGCTCGATCAACGCGCTCTCGGGACGCAGCCGGACGCCGTGCATGCCTTTGAGCCGGTTGAGCGGGTCGTGCTCCGAGAGCCAGACGGTGCGCGCTCCACCGGGTTCCTCCTCAATGTGGCAATCGGCCGGCAAGTAGGTGCCGGGACGGTGATGTTGCGGCCAGTTGAATTCCACGCCGCCGGAAATCCACGGCCCGGCCAAGCCGACGAGCGCGGGCTTGATCACGTCCTGCCGGTAAAAAAAATCGTAGTCGTGGTTGGTCTTGTCCTGCCCGATGAAAATCCGCCCGCCAATTTCCGGCAACAGCACGAGGCGGACGTAGTCGTTTTCCAGACGGACGGAGTCATACGTTTTGGGCTCCGGTGTGTCATAGACTTTGTCAATGAACGGCACCGGATACACCTTGCCGCACGAGCCTTGATAGACCCGTTTCTCGAAGAAGACGGGGGCCTTCGAGGGCGCCCCGAGTCCATACGTCGGAATCGTGCGCGGTTCGCGTTGTGCTTCGACCATGCCTTTCATGATTGTCTCAATCTGAACAACAGCCTGCTGGGGCGCTGATTCTTGCCAAGCTGCTTCGCCGATTCAAAGCAAATCATCGGGGAAAGAGATCCGCGGGCGTGGATCGAAGGTCGTTCGCGGCGCGCCCCCCAAACAACGGGGATGCGCGCCCTGCAATCCGGTCGCTGCCCGAAGGTTTCTCCTGCACCCGGCGGGCGCGACGCTGTTGACACGCTTGGCGGCGAAAGCGTAGCTTCACCGCACAGTTCACAGTCAATCAGGAAAAACACCATGAGAACATCCCACTTGCTCGTTTGCGGTCTGCTGGCACTTTCATTCACCGTGACCGGCTGCATTCACACCACCACGACGGGTTCCGTTGATCCCCAACCGGTCGCCAAGCCCGACCAAATCGTTCAACAACCCACGTCCCCCTTTGGACCATCCCCGGCCAAAATCACGTTGTTCAACGCCACACACAATTTCGTGGTGGTGGATTTCTCCAGTCGGGTTCTGCCGCCGATTGGGACGACCATGCCGGTTTATCGCAAGGGCCTGAAGGTGGGAGAAGTGCGGATCACGGAGCCGGTGCGCGGGCAGTTGGCCACGGCGGACGTCGTGGCGGGCGAGGCGCGCGTGGGTGACGAAGTCCGGTAAGTCGCGCCGGGAGGAATCTGTGTTAAGCGTTCAAGATGCGCGCAAATTGTTGATCGAAGCCGTCTCTCCGATGCCGCCACGCAAAGTCAAGCTGCCGGAGGCGCGGGGATGCGTGTTGGCCGAGGACGTGGTAGCGGAGACGAGCTTACCGGGCTGGGACAATTCGGCGGTGGATGGGTATGCGGTGCGCTCGTCCGATCTGGCGGCTTGCTCAGAGAACAGCCCGATTCATCTTCGGGTGACGGCCACCTTGCCGGCCGGTTCAGCCGGTGGGGTGACAGTGGAACCACAATCGTGCGCGCGGATTTTCACTGGCGCGCCCATTCCGCCGGGAGCGGACGCAGTGTTGATGCAGGAAGACACGCGGCCGCATCACGAGGGATACATTGCGGCGGTGGCGTCTGTCTCGCCCGGGGAAAACATCCGTCGCGCCGGTGAGGAAGCGCCAGCCGGCGCGGTCGTGCTGAGATCGGGGACGACGCTGGGGGCGGCGCAACTGGGGATGGCGGCGGCGGTGGGACGGATGGAATTGACGGCACACGGCCGGCCGCGTGTGGCGGTGTTGGTGACGGGCCAAGAAGTGGTGGAGCCGGGAAGGCCGCTGCAGGCCGGTCAGGTTTATGATTCCAACAGTTTCATGTTGGCAGCCTTGTTGCGGGACTGCGGTTGCGAGCCGGTGGAGCTGGGCATCGCGGATGATGTGCGCGAGGATCTGCTGGAAAAGATGGATTACGGTTTGAGCGAGGCGGATGCGTTGGTGACGGTGGGCGGCGCCTCGGTCGGCGAGTACGATTTGGTGAAGGATGTGCTGGCGGAACTCGGCTGCGAACAGCGGTTCTGGAAAGTGGCGATGAAACCCGGCAAACCATTCGTGTTCGGGACGCGGGGCGCGAAGCTGGTGTTCGGGTTGCCGGGCAATCCGGTGAGCGCGGTGGTGACGTTCCTGGTGTTGGTGCGGCCGGCATTGATGAAGCTGCGCGGGTTCGGAAGGATTGACCCCGCGCCGGTGATGGCGGAAGCGGCGGCAGATCTGGTGAACGCGCGCGGCGACCGGACACATTTCATGAGGGCCAGGCTGGAGCGCGACGGGCAGCGTTTGTTGGTGAGACCGTTGTCCCGGCAAGGGTCGCACATGATCAGCACATTGACCGAGGCGGATTGTCTGGTGGAGGTGCCGGCTTGTCAGGTGATCGCCGCGGGTTCGAGGGTGCCGGTGATGTTGTTGGAGGAGTTCGCCGGGTTTTGAGGTTGCGGCGTCAGGAGGCGTTCCCTTACAAAGGCGACATGAGCACTCGGATCATCGCGGTGGCCAATCAAAAGGGCGGTGTGGGCAAGACGACCACTGCTGTGAGCCTGGCGGCGTGTCTGGCGGAATTGGAAAAACGGACGTTGCTGGTGGACATGGATCCGCAGGCAAACGCCACAAGCGCGCTCGGTCTGGAGAAGTTGCCGGGCGGAAGCGTTTATGGGGCGCTGCTGGGCGACGCACCGTTGGCGGCGGCGATCCGCGACAGCGGTGTGAAGAATCTGGACGTGATTCCCAGCGAAGTGGACCTGGCCGTGGCCGAGGTGGATGTGGCGCGGACAGAGAACTATCTTCACAGGCTGCAGCGGGCTTTGTCTCCCATCCGCGACACCGGCACGTACGACTTCATCATTGTGGATTGTCCACCGTCACTGGGGATTCTGACGATGAATGCGTTGGCGGCCGCGCACCGGATCCTGGTGCCGATACAATGCGAGTATTTTGCATTGGAAGGTCTGGCCGTGATCTCGCGGGTGATCAATCAAATTCGCGACAGCGGCGCCAACCCGGCACTGGAATTGGAAGGGATCGTGATGACGATGTACGACGGGCGCACCAATCTGGCGCAGCAGGTGGCGGCCGAGGTGAAACGTCATTTTGGAGAGAAGGTGTTTGAAGCCATGATCCCGCGCACGGTGCGTCTGGCGGAAGCGCCGAGTTTTGGGAAACCGATCACGGTGTACGATTCCGGCTCGCTGGCCGCGCGAGCGTACCGGGATTTGACGGAAGAAGTCATCGCGCGGTCCCAAGCCCCGCGCGCGTTGGTTAACCCGATCTGACTCAATCAACAGAGGGTCGCGTGCACCGCGCCAGTGGCAGGGGCTTCGCCACGCTAGAAGGAATGTTTCTTCTTCTTGGGCTCTTCTGGCGGGATTTCAGGGGCGGGACGGCTCTTGGCGATGCGGAGGTGCTCGATGCGTTGTTTGATGTCGAGAGGTCGCGCTTCAAAGGTGGACACCTTGCCATTGACGATGACTTCCACCATGTATCCAAGCAGCTCCGCATTAAACGTGCGGGTGGATGTGCCGTAGTACCGGCTGAATGATGTGAGCGCAAAAACGTCCGTTTCGAGGGTGTAAGTCTGGCTGCGTTGAAGGTCACAGGTCTTGGTGTCCTCAATGAGCTTAATTTCCGATGAAGACTTGGGTTGAACGAGCACAGCCCATCGGATCTGGACATTGGAAACGGCACCGGTGCTGCCGTTGACGACTTCAATCCGAAACTGAACGGTGTCGCTTCCGTAGGTATAGTAGGTGGTCTTGGTGCTGTAATCAGTAGATTCAATTCTTTTGACGCGGAGGATCATGGGCACGTTCTGTGAAAACACAGGCAGCACCGGAATGATCGAAACGGCAAACAAGAAGATGATAAAGAGCGGACGCATGAGGTTGTCCTAACCACTCAGAACGTATGTTTCTTGGGCGCGTCTGGATCGGGTTTGGCTCGTTCCTCTGGTCGCTGTTTGGGCGCTTTGATCGCTTCAATCTTCCGCTTAATGTCCATTGGCTGATAGTCGGAGGCGACAACTTTGTTGTCTAGCAAAACCTCCACTGCATATCCCACTATGCCTGCGCTGCCACCCGACTCGTACCGGCCCGATCGCGATGAATATGCATACTTGCTAAACTCCACCGTATCGGTTTCGAATGTGAATTTCTGCCCCAGCGACAAGCTGTCCGAGGTGCGGGAACCTTCAATCACTTTCTGAGATTCCCCGTAGGGCGGCTGGACGACGATGGCCCAGTAGACCTTTATCCCGTTGACCGTCTTGGTGCTGGCATGAGCAACCTCGATTTCGTAGTAAACAGATTCGTTGATGTTTTGATCGCGATACCAACCGTCTGTGCTTTGGTAGTTGGTCTTGACGTCTTTCTTGCCAAGCTTGTGAACCCGCAACTTGACCGGACTGATTTGAGCCTGTGCTACTGACGCCAGAACCACGGTGACTAGAACCGTCACCATAGCCGCCACTATGTTTTTCATTTGTACTCCTTCTTGGAATTGGTACGCCCGGCGGGATTTGAACCCACAACCT
>CAZEQV010000062.1:0-14110 GCA_964514435.1 uncultured Verrucomicrobiota bacterium | reverse complement strand
TCGAACAACACCTGCTTGTCCGACTGAAACTTCTGCATCATCGCCAACGCTTCCGGGAACCTGCCCTGCTCGATCATCGCCGCCTGCAGTTCCAGCAACCCGCCCGGCGGCAGCTCCCCATTCTCATCGGCCTCGCTCAACAACTTCTGGCACAGCGCCAGGTTCGCCGCCGACTGCGCATCATCCCGGTCGCGACGCATGGCTTCGTGATACGACTGGCTGGCCGCGGCCAAATTCAGCAACGACTGATGCAAATTGCCCTTCAGCCGGTAGTATTCCGCTTTTTCAGAATCCAGTGACAGAGCGTACTTCACCTTCTCCAACGCTTCCGCGAACTCTTGGTCATCCACCAGCGCCTTGGCCGCCGCATAGTACGTCGGCGCCGCGCCCCTCAACTCGTCCAACGCCGTGCGCGCTCGATGTTCGCTGCCGATGATTTGCACCATCGCCGCCACGGTCAACGCAAAGATCACCGCCACCGCAATCACCAACGCCATGAACTCCGTCTTCCGCCGTCGCACGGTCAACTTGACCAGTTTCCACACGCCGGCCTTCTCGGCAGCCGGCGCGAAACCGCCCTGGTAAGCGTCAATGTCCTTCTGCAGTTCAGCCACAGTCTGGTACCGGTCAGATCGCCGGTGAGACAAAGCCTTCATCGCCACCGCCGCCAACGATTCCGGCACTTGGTTCCCCGGACAATGCGGCAACACGGGCGTTGCGCCCTGTGCGCGCTGCCAAAACTTTCTCGGAGGCGGATTGTGCGACAGTGGCGAGGCAATGTTGCCGGACCGCACTTTCCGCAACACCTCATCCACCTCGTTGCCTTCTGCCGGCGCGTGCAACGTCAGAATATTGTACAGAATCGCTCCCAGTGAATAGATGTCTGTGCGGGTGTCAATCTCATGCACACGGCCTTCTGCCTGTTCCGGTGCCATAAAACTCGGCGTTCCCATCACCTTGCCGGCCAACGTCCGCAACACCTGACGCGGTCCGCCGTCCACTTCACCCGGCACGCTCGCCGCGGCATCGTGGCTGACCAACGCTTCCGGCAAGAGCTTGGCCAACCCCCAATCCATCACCAGCACTTCACCGAAACTGCCGATCATCACGTTCTCGGGCTTCAAATCCCGATGCACCACACCCCGCGAGTGGGCAAAGGCCACAGCGTCACACACCTTCTGAAAAATCGTCAACAAATTCCCCAGCGAATACCGGGCAATGGTCTCGGTGTCTCCCTGACCGATGTTTTGCAGGACGTTATACAGCGTCACGCCCTGCACAAATTTCATCGAGTAAAACGCCCGGCCTCTTTCATCCAACCCCAGCTCGTGAATCGGCACGATGTTGGGATGCTCAAGCTGCCCGGTAAGCTGCGCTTCGCGAATGAAACGCATCACGTGCTGATGATCCGCTTCCGTCCCGTCCCGCATCACTTTCAACGCCACCGTGCGCTGGATGTTCAGATCGCTCGCTTGATACACCTCCCCCATGCCGCCGCGCGCCACCACTTCGCCCAACATATACTTCCCGCCCTGTTGCATCACCGCCGTGGAGCGAACCGCCGGCGCCACCGTGGGGGAAATCGCCCCCGTGTCATCGGCCACAATCGTGTCGGCCATTGTCTGTTCGGCCAGCCTCAATTCCACCGTCGCCTCCCCGACCCGCACCTTCTGGCCGGCGCGTATCACGGTCGGATGTTCCACCCGCACGTCGTCCACGTAGGTGCCGGTGGCGCTGCCCAAATCTTCAATGACCATCCGGTCGGCGTCCATCACCAGCCGCGCATGATGCCACGCCACGCCCTGGGCGGTGACCCAAAACTCGCACGCAGGGTCGGCGCCAATGAGATGCTGTCCCGGCAAGAGCTCTCGCCGCAACAACCGCCGTTGATGTGCTGTGATGACAACTTCCGGCTGCATAATGAGGAACCCGCACCGCCCCCGGTTCCCAAGGTCTTAAAGCGACTGCAATGCCAAAGGTTGCGATCTGGCCTCCCGCCTAAATCTGCGTGCCGGCCGGGATCACGGCGTTCTTCGGTATCACCACGATGCCGTCACGAACATAATAATTGGGTCCGTCGTAATCAGCCGCGCCGGTCTTGTTGGCGATCACGCAGCCGTCGCCAATGTGCGCGTTCTTGTCAATGATCGCCCGTTCGATCCGACAATTGCGACCGATGCTCATGTGCGGAATGGCCATGCCTTCTTCCGAAACCTGGTCGTCGTCGCCACCGTAGAAGTCGCACCCCATGATGATTGTGTCCTTCAACTGACAGCCCGCGCCGATGAACGACCGCAGCCCGACCACACAATTCTCAATCCGTGAGTTCGCAATGACACAGCCGTCCGCCACCAACGAGCGGCTGATCACGCTGTCCAGCACCCGCGACGGCGGAAGAAACCGCGCATGCGTGTACACGGGAGCTTCCCGGTCGAAAAAACTGAACGGCGGCTTCGGTCCGCACATGGCGAGATTGGCGTCGAAGAACGATTTGATCGTTCCCACGTCCTCCCTATAACCTTGAAAAATGTGGGCGAACACCCGGCGTTTGCCGATGGCGTCCGGTATGATGTGCTTGCCGAAATCGGGACAGTCATTGTCCAGCATCTTAGCCAGCACATCGCGGTTGAACACATAGATGCCCATCGAGGCCAGCAGGTAATCGTCGGTGGTGGTCACCTTCAGCGATGACAACAGTGGATCGGTCACGCGCAGTTCGTCGAGCAACTTCGGGTCCTTCGGTTTTTCCACGAACCGCACGATTTCGCGCTCCTCATCCACTTGGAGGATGCCCAAGCTTGTCGCGTCGCGCCGTTTCACCGGTATCGTGGCGATCGTCAATTCCGCGCCGGTATTGATGTGCTGCTGGATCATCTTGCGGAAATCCATCCGGTACAGTTGATCGCCGGAAAGGATGAGGATGTACCGGTAATCGTGCTGCAGGAAGTACCGCAGATTCTGCCGCACGGCGTCCGCCGTGCCTTGATACCAACTGGTGTTGCTGATGGTTTGTTGGGCCGCGAGGATTTCCACGAACCCGCGGGAAAACCGGTCAAACTTGTAGCTGGAGTTGATATGCCGATGCAGTGACGTGGAGTTGAATTGCGTCAGCACGTAGATGTGGCGGATCTCGGAGTTCAAACAGTTGCTGATGGGCACGTCCACAAGCCGGTACTTGCCGCCAATCGGCACGGCCGGTTTGGCGCGCTCCTTCGTCAGCGGAAACAACCGCGTGCCCGCGCCGCCGCCCATGATGATCGCCAGCACGCTGTTGGTGGAGAAAGTGAGGGGCTGAATCGCATTCATGCGCGCATACTAGCAGCCGTCCCGGTCACGTCAATCTCACTCAGTCCCCGTTGATCGCCGCCTTGACCCCAATATCCCGCAACGACCACAACGTTTCCGACAACTTCACCGGTGGCGCCTCCTCGCGCCGGCCGGTAATACCCCGAAAGAAATACCCGCGCCCCCCCACCATCAGCCGACCCGACTCCTCGTCATACTTCCACCGTAACACATCCAACCGCCACGGCTGCGTCCGAGCCCCACCCAACGTTGTCCCGCCTTTGCGCCGCAACATCACTAACGAAAACAAATCCGAGCCGCCGCCTTCGCGGTACACGCCCAACAACTCCCGATCATCAAAGAAATCCTTCAAATCGTTCTTCAACGCCTCGCCGATCAGCTTCGCAAGCTTCTCGTCAGCTTGGGCCGGCCAACCCACCCGGATCGCATCGCTGGTTTCCACCGCCAGAAACACCCGTTGCCCCATGGGCGATTCCATCTGCAATCCATCCTTGCCGCCCCGTCCCTCCAACCGCACCAACGGCCCTACCGTCAACGCCGCCAAGTCCCCTGCCCCGACACCTTCTGGTTCGTACGGAACCCGCACCTGCGTCACCACTTTCTCAGCGGCGTCGAGAAACGTGATCCGCGACGGATACGTCAGCGCATCAAATGTCTCGCCCTGTTTTCCGCGTTGTTTCGCATAGAGAATCACCTTCCGCGTCTCCTTCTGGCCCTCGACATACAACACCGTCGTGTAAAGGTGCCCCGACACAATCTCACCGGTCGCCAACACCACCGACGCCTCAAGATGCCGGGTGGGATACGGTTCACCCCAAAACTCCTTCATCGGCCTGCCGGGTTCGATGAACCGCCATTCCCGCTCCATCTTCTCCTCGGCCGGCTGCATCCGAATCTCCCGGACCCGTTCCAGCGCGATGCTCTGGAACGATTTCCCGCGAATCACCTTCAATTCCTCCCCCGGCGTGATGGAAATCTTTCCCTCAAATGTCTCCCCATTGGAAAACTGCACACGCCCCGTGCGCGCCGCAGGCTCCGCCCAAACACTAAAGGCCAGGATCAGCGAGAGGATCGCTAGAACAGATTGGACTTTCTTCTCAGCACCCATTCGGTCACCAACAATGTCAAAATCATCAACGCATACCACGGGCCGGTCTGGGCCAGCGGACGTTCCACCAACTGCTTCCTGCGCGCCACGCCGGCCGACAACTCCTTCGCCAATCCGACTGAATCCTCCTCGCGAAAATACTTCCCGCCGCTGCGCTCAGCCAGTTTCCGCAGGAACACTTCGTCCACTTCCAACCGCGCGCCCTCATCCATGCGCGGCGCTATCCGCATGGTCTTCTCGTAGGTCTCCAGCAAACTGTCCCCCTGATACGCTACCAAACGGAACTGATACTCGCCACGTTCCCGGAACTGCGCTTTCACCGCATACGTGTCCGGCTGGCCTTTCATCGGCTCCACCGTGACCGGTCGCGAATCGTTCCCGTGCGCCAGCGTTGCCGACAACCGCAACGCCGCGCCGCCTTCCTGACCCGCCACACGGACCTCGGCCATCGCCTGTTCACCGGGCCGGTATCCGTCCTTGTCCCAACGCACCGAAATCACCCGTCCACCTTCTACGTTGCCGGTCAGGTCTCGCACCGCCTGACGCCAGAACAATCCATAAGCGTCCCGCATCGGCTGTGACAATCGCGCCCATTTCCACATCGTGTTCGACGCCACGCCCAACACCTTGCCCTGTCCGTATGGTTGCACCGCGACCACCGCCACATTCCGGTTGCCGACATTCGCCTGCAACAACGCCGTCGCCCCCGCCCGCAGCGGTCCCGGCATGTTCACGCTCTCCAGCGCCGCCGATTCCGTCGCCAGCAACCGTTCCATCCCGCTCACAATCGCGTGCGCCTTCGACGCCAACGGAATCATCACCGGAAAAACGCCCAGCTCCAAATCCGGCTCGTTCCCGGCCACCTGCCAGGGAAACAAAGCCGCGGCCGCCGTGCCGGCATACCCGCCGCGGCCAAACGACTTTTCCCCGCCCAAGAAAATCACCGCGCCGCCTTGCTCCGCATACTTGCGCAACACCTCCAACTGCGCCGCCGTCCATTCTTCCGCCGCAAACGACCCGATGATCACACAATCGAACAATTTCAACGTCTTCTCGCTCGTGGGAAAACCCGCCTCCAACTCATCATCCCCGCTCTGCCGGTCGCCCTGCACCGTGAACCGCTCGCTGATCGTGCGAAACAACGCCGTGAACGTGATGCCCGGATCCCTCGCCAACTCCGCGCGGATCATCTTGAAATCATTGCCCAGCTCCCGCGTGAAAAACAACACGTGCAACGCCTTCTTCTGCACATCCACCGCAATCTCCCGCGCGTTGTTCAACGCCGACAACTCCCCGCTCCTCGGCGTCACCGTCAACCGGTACCGCCGCAACCCGGTCTCACGGCTCATCTGCTTGAACTTCATCCGCGTCCGCAGCCTCCGCAGATCCGCCGTCTCCTCGGCAGCCTTCACCCACGCGCCATCCTGCTCCCGCTCCAACGTCACCGGCACGCTCGACAACCCGCTCAAAAAGGACGGATTCGTACCGGCTCGCGCCACAATGTCCGCGCTAATCTCAAACTCGATCTCCTTCTCCACCGTCGCCGGGAACTGCACCTCTTCAATCGCCACGTCACTCCACGTGGCCGGGTCAGAACCGATGCCCACCACCGACACCGGCACCGGCGGCACCGCGATGTTCTCAATCAACTCGTCGCCGCCATCCGTCAACAACGCCACACCGGCAAACGACGCGATGTCCGCCCGATCCGCCAACGCCGCCAACGCACCGCCGATATCCGTGCCGCGCACTCCTGCCGGCTTCGTTCCCGGGGCCCGCACCGTCGTGTCGAACTCCACCCGCTCGACCGTCATCCCGCCCGGCAACTGTTTCTCCCACTCGTCCACGATTCGCCGCGCCCGTTCCGCGCGCGATTCACTTCCGCGATCCATCACATCCATCGAAGACGACACGTCCAACACCGCCAGCAACCGTCCCTTGGCATCATCCCGCTGTTCGACCATCCATACCGGCTCAAACAACGCCAGCACCAGCAACGACACCACCGCAATCTTCGGCGCGAGCACAACGGCCACTCGACGCGCCGACATCCGGCTCAGCATCCGCCGACGCAGAAAATAGAGCCACACGCCGATGCCGATGAGCACCGCACTGGCCGCGACCGGATGCAACTGCGTATGCCATTGCAGATTCACGCCACCACCGCCTTTTGCGGCTCCGCCTTCGCCGAGCTTGCCGGCTGCGGTCGAACCACCTTGCGCGGCGGCAGATTCGCCAGCCAACCCTCCACCAACAATGCCGCCAACGCCAACAACAGCAACGGCAGATAAAAGTCCAATCCGCTGCCGGTGCGCTGCGCATCTTTCACAAACGACGCCAGATCCTCCAACGGCCGCACCACGTATTTCAGCCCGACCAACGCCGGCACGTTGCCATCACCGATAAACTTCGACCGACCTTCCGCCGCCGCGGATCGCACGACCACATGATGTGTTTGTCCGCCTGCTTCCACAGCATACACGCCCGCCCTCGGCAACACCGGCAACTTCGACGATTCACCTTTCCAGTCCAACGCCCCGCCAACGAGCGATCGAATATGAACGAGTCCGGATTCCGTGCCCGGCAAGATCACCCGCTCACCGGCCACCAGCGACAACGATGCTTCTGCGCCCTCCGTTGCCGTCAAAGCCATACTTTGCGACAAGGCCAGAAAACCGCTTTTCAACACCAAGGTTGAGGCGGACGAATCGAACGCAACGCCGCTGGCAAAGACCGTTCCCTTTCCCCAACGGCGTTGGGCAAGCACCACGCGGCCGTCTTCCAATCCGACCAGCCCGGTCGCCTCGCCTGTCGTTTGCAGGGACGACAACCGGAACGCCCGAATGTTCCGCAATGACACATCGCCCTTTGCGTCCCGCAAATCGTCAAACACCGACGCGCTTTTCTGGAAAACAATCAGCGGCAAACCTTCCGGGTGACCTTCTGCCTGTTCTGGCAGGCAACCAACCCAGGCCGGTGCGCTCGCGCCGGGTCCCTGCCCCGGCACGATGATCAAGTTGCCGCCTTGCTGGACATATTCGCTCAACGCGGCTTCGATGCCCGGCACTGTCGCCCACGTCGTCACTGCGCACACGGGCTTGTGCTGATCCAATCCGGTCACATCGCCGAATTGCACCGCCAGCCCCGACAACCGTCCGTCGGGCGTCGGGGACATCGCCACCGGCAACAAACCGAACTCCCGTCGTTCGCCGATGAACAGCACCGTTTGCCGGTCGGCGCACGCGTACCCGATGCCCGCGCGATTGTCCGCGCCCAGCGCGTCTCCTTCGATCCACATATGCACCCAATGAAAGCCGGGATGCTCCGCGCCGTGCACCAGCGCCACGGTCTTCTCCTCGCGCTTCGGAATGAAAACCGCCTCGGAGGACTTTCCGCCTTGATCGTCGGTCATGTGCAAACTCACGCGCGCATCGAACTCCGACCCATTGGCGATGGTCACGCTCGCCGGGAACTTTCTGCCCGCCAACAGCCGCTTCCTCGGCCAGTCCACCGCCGCCAACGACACGTTGGGCTGGGCATCCGCCGCCGTGGGAACCCGATGCACATACAACCCGATGCCCGGCCGCGACGCTTTCAGTTCCATCGCCGGCTTGCTCCATTCGGTTTCCTGCAAATCCGTGAACACATGAACCTCCAACCGCGTCGCCGCGCTGTCCCGCAAGATCTCAAACGCCCGCTGCAACGCCGCCACGGGCCGCCCGGTCGCCTCCGTCTCGGCGACCCGGTCCAACGTCGCCCGCACCACCGCCCAATCCGAAACCAATCCTGCCGGCATCGTCACCGTGGGATCTTCGACCGCCAGCACAAGGCCGGCATTGTCGCCGCTGCCCAACGTCCCCACCAACGCGTGAGCCGCCTCCGTCGCGCGCTTCAACTTCGATTCCCCGCCGTTGGCCGGGCCGCTCATCGAACCGGAATTGTCCACGATTATTACCACCGTCGCCGGACCTGTTCCGATGCCGCCCGTCCACACCAGTCGCGCCAATGCCAGCATCAGCAGAAAAATCAACAAGGCCCGCAGCAGCAAAATGAGCCATTCGCGAATCTGCTTTCGCGCGCTCAGTTTTGGGTCAATCCGCTGGAAAAACATCAACGTTGGAAATGGACGCGGCCGCTTCTGCATCTTGAGGAACAAATGAAAGATGACCGGCAGCATCGCCAGCGGTAGCATCCAGATGAAAAACGGAAAACCGGCAAACAACGCGCTCATCGCCGGGCCGCCCTCCGATGCAGCGCCTCCTCAATCGGCAGCCGCGTGTCCACGAAATGATAATCCGCCATACACTCCGCGCAGCCTTGCCGGACTTCTTGCAGATACTTTTCCACCTCGCGGGTGTAAGCCGCTTTGATCTCGTCGGCTTCCACCACCATCTTCTCGCCCGTTTCCAGCTCCCGCAATTCAGCCAAGCCGGCAAAGGACAGTTGCAGCTCGCCGCCATCGAGCACGTGCATCACCGTCACGTCGTGCCCGTCGTGTTGGAGATGGCGCAGTCCGCGGAGCGCCTCCGTCGGCGGCTGCAACAGATCGGAAATCACGATCACCAGGCATCGGCCCCGAATAATCTCCGCCGCTTGATGCAGTGAATGTTCAATGTTCGTGCGCCCCGTGGGCTTGATCGCCTCCAAGTGCAACAACATCGGGCGCAACCCCTCAAACGTGCTCGTGGGCATGAACAACTTTTGCAGCGATTGGCCAAATGTCAGCAACCCGACGCTGTCGCCCTGGTTCACGAGGATATACATCAGTCCCGCCGCCAGATAGCAGGCGTAATCAAATTTCGGGTGCAGACCATCTTCCCGGAACGCAAGGCTCTCGGATGTATCCAGCAGGATATACGCGCGCAGATTCGTCTCCTCCCGGTACCGTCGGATCATGTACCGGTCGCTGCGCGCATACACCGCCCAATCAATGAGCGACGGCGGGTCGCCCCGCACGTAGTTGCGGTATTCGGAGAACTCCACGCTCGAACCGTGGTGCGGCGACATATGTTGCCCCTGCCGGCCGCCTTCGACGAGTCGCCGCACAGTAAGACCGAGATTGTGAATCCGGTCAGCCAGTGCCGGCGGCAGATATTTGTAAGTGGTCTCGGCCTTCATGGGACAAACACACGACCCGCAGCGGGGCGGTAGCGCCCCCGCACCCTACCGGGTGCCCATTGACAGTGTTCGACAGAAGCACGTCGGTCAAGACAAGATCGGTTCCTGCCTGCCCGTCCCGTTCCATGCCGGCCAGAAGCGTGTCTCGAGATTTCGATCTGTTGTGGGGGGCGTCTGCGGCGAACGCCGAACGACGATCATCCGCACTTCGGCGCTTCATTGTTCGCCGCGCGGGACAGGCTCAAGCGCCATTTCGGATAGTCAGTTCACGAGGCGGCCGGGGCGCCCACGGCTTTGAGGCGGACACTGAGACGAGACTTCTTGCGGTTCGCGAGATTGCGGTGAACCACGCCGGTCTTGGCAGCCTTGTCCAATGCGGCGATGAATTTCGAATACGCCGCGCTGGCCTCGGAGGCCTTCTTTTCGCTGACCAACGTCATGAACGCGCGTTCCAGTGTGTGCAGCCGCGATTTGATGGAGCGGTTGTTGATCCGGCGGCGTTCACTGGCGCGCGCTTGTTTGGCTGCTGACTTTGTATTCGGCATGTACGATGTATCCTGAAATATGTCGGTTGGTGATTCTTCTGTTCGGAAAACGCGGCGCATCATAGTGAGTCACCCCCGATTGTCAACGGGGAAAACCTGCTTTGCCGCCGCGCCAGCAAGCCATTTGACAGCGACAGCCCGCGCCGGTAACATCGGTCGCGCTGGCGTTGGCAATTTGAAACCACAACTCAACAGAAAAAAGGAGTCTGCAATCATGGCACACGAACTTCCGAAACTGCCGTATGCGTTTGACGCATTGGAGCCGCATATTGACGCTCGAACAATGGAAATCCATCACGGCAAACATCATCAAGCCTATGTGACGAACTTGAACGCGGCGTTAGACAAACATCCCGAGCTGCACAACAAGAGCCTCGAGGAACTCCTGCGTTCGATCAACAGCGTACCGGAAGACATCCGGGCCGCGGTCCGCAACAACGGCGGCGGCCACCACAACCACAGTCTGTTCTGGACCATTATGAGGAAGGGCGGCGGCGGTGAGCCGACCGGCGCGCTGGGCGCTGCGATCAAGGCCACATTCGGCGATTTCTCCAAGTTCAAGGACACGATCACCAACAACGGCATGACACGATTCGGCAGCGGCTGGAGTTGGCTCGTTGTCAGCAAGGGCGCATTGAAGGCTTACTCGACCGCCAACCAAGATAGTCCGTTGATGGATGGCGATGTGCCGATCCTCGGCGTGGATGTCTGGGAGCACGCCTACTATCTGAAGTATCAGAACCTCCGCAAAAACTACCTCGACGCGTGGTGGAACGTGGTGAACTGGGACGAAGTCGCAGCCCGTTTCGCCAAGGCCAAGTAGCCCAGAAAAAGAGAAAGTTTGCTCAAAGAGGCGACCAGAAATGGTCGCCTCTTTTCATGTCACCGAACGGACACGAAATGTTTGTGTTGACCATCGCTGCGCCATAAAGACGGTCACTTTGCGCCGATGGCGTAAAGGTAATCGTTTCCGCGAATGTACAAGCGGTTCCCGGCAATTGTGTACGCACATGAGTAACTCCACCCCCATGTGTTCCATCCGTTCTGTTCGATGATTTGTTGCTTTTTCCTGCCTTCGACCGCTGCGTTCGTCATAACGCTTTCGGCCACTTTCTTGCCATCCAGCGTGAACACTTCCAGCGTGGCCTGCTGCGCGGCATTGCCTTCACCGCCCTTGCCGGTCTCACGCAATCCGTAGATGTGCGACCCGGCCACCTGCAACAAATGACGTGTCGAAGGCGCCGCACGCGGCGCTTTTCGATCCGTGCTACCCATCACAATCTCGCCCGTGATTGCGTCTAGCACAAAACCGTTGGCATGATAGAGCTTGCCGGCATGATACACGATGCCGGTGGGGCTGCTGACGTTCTTGCCCTGCACTCCGCTCCAGAGAACCTTGGCCTTCAGGATGTCGCCTGAAAGACTGAATCGTACCGCGGCCGGTGGTGGCGTCTCTGAGTTGCCCTTGTTGGTCCAGCCGCCATGTTCACCGCCGCCGGTAAAGAACACCAGATCGCGCTCATCATGCTTGACCAGCATTGTTGCGCCGCTATCCACCCATCCGTCCACCTCCAGCGGCCTTCCGTCCGGCAAGCGGAACGCTTTCATCCCATAACAAATCAACACATCGGTTCCACCCACTGTGATGATGACGGGTGTGACCATGGTTTCGCCGCCAACGGGAGCGGACCACAACAGCTTGCCGGTCTTGCGATCCATGGCGCGCGCCAGCGCCGTCGCGTCGCTGATGAGAAGATCCCTGTAAATCAAGGGAGACCGGCCATTGCGGCAATACTCACCCGCTTGGCCCGGATGGAACTGCACCCACTGTGGTTTGCCATCGAGATCAAACGCGAAGAATCCTCCAAACGCCGTTGTCACATAGACGCTCTGCCCATCCGTTACCGGCGTGGCAAAACTCTGACCAAAACAGGACAGTCCCATCCCGCAATCATGCTGCCAAGTTTCCACCGTCAACCCCGCCATGCTGGCTTTCTTGGCAACCGCCTTGTCGTATTTTCCGCCCATCGAACGCAACTGCCCGTAGCCGCCACCTTTCCAGCCCTTCCATTCGAATCCATGATCAGAAAACTTCTTCTCGGCTGCGCTCTTGTCACCATATGTCCATTCATGAAAGATCGTGTAGGACAACCGAAACCGCGCCAGGATCTCCTGCCATGCCTTCAATGCTTCCGCGGTTTTGACGGTATCATGGATGGCCGGAAGGTGATTCAGATCACGACGCCACAGTTCCTTGCCGGTGTCCGCGTCGTAACAAACTAACACAGGAAAGTCCTGCCCGGCAGGCCAACCACCTTCACATGTCACGAACACCTTCTTGTCGATCACCGTCGGGCTGCTGTGTCCCCAGTTTGGCAACGGAACCTTCCACAACACATTCTTGCCGGTCGCCTCATCAAATTGTGACGGCGGATTCGATTTCGGAAACACGCTGGTGCCGTCACACCGGTATCCAACAACCTGGGCATTCGTCGCCGCCGCCCACAGAACCATGCCGGTCACAATCAGGTGTCTCATTGTCTTCTTCCTTTAATACCGTGTCGCCTTTGGTTGGACGCTTTCGGCTGAGAGATTTCTGGCAGTTCTTGGCTGATGGTTCAAGTGTGTCTGGCCAAGCACGGCAAGTGCGAGCAGGCCGGATTCTCTGACTGCGCACCATCCTGAATTGAACCCCCGTCCGCAAAGTGATAGACAGTAGTCATGAAACGATTACTCCTCACGCTCACAATGCTCCATGCGACCATCGTATGCGCCACGGTCTCCCTCGCCCAAGAAACCAAGCTGGCTTCCATCTTCAGCGATCACATGGTGCTTCAGCGTGAGTGGCCGGTCGCCATCTGGGGTGACGGCAAACCGGGCGATACCGTAACAGTCGAGTTTGCGGGGCAACGCCAACCTGCCACGGTGGACAAAGATGGCCATTGGCAGGCCACTCTCAAACCATTGCCGGCCTCGGAGGAATCTCGCAATCTCGTTGTTCGCTCTGGTGACGGTCAGTCCATCACCCAAATCACCAACGTGCTCGTGGGCGAAGTTTGGATTGGTTCCGGCCAGTCCAACATGGAGTGGATGCTGAAGAACACAGAAAACGCCCAGAATGCGGCAGCCGAGGCCAAGGACAACTTGCTGCGTCTATTCACTGTTGCGAAGAACGCCAGCTCCGCGCCTCTCCGACAAGTGAACGGACAATGGAGCGTATGCACCAGCAACAACGTCCTGAGTTTTTCAGCGGTCGGCTATTACTTCGGACGAGACTTACGTCGCGCATTGAAGGTGCCGGTTGGTATCATCAATAGCTCGTGGGGCGGCACACCCGCGCAAGCTTGGACACCGCGCACGGCGCTGCAGGCAGTACCGTCGTTGAAGGGACTTGTTGACGGCTTCGACAATGCGGCGGCCACTTACGACCCCGTTCAGGCTGCAGAACAATACCAAGCGGCGCTGGCGAAGTGGAAGGTGGACGCTGAGAAGGCCAAAGCGGAAGGCAAACAGGCACCCCGCGAACCACGCAAGCCGGCGCATCCGGGCAACAACCCACGCAGTCCGTCCACCTTGTACAATGGCATGATCGCCCCGCTCGTTCCGCTCACCTGCCGTGGTGTCATCTGGTATCAGGGCGAAGCGGACAACGGTGCTTCGGCTCAATACCGGGAATTGTTCCCCACCCTCATTCAGAGCTGGCGCAAGGCATTCGGGCGGGAGTTGCCATTCCTGTTTGTTCAGATTGCCCCGCACAAAGGCATGTCACCGGACATTCGCGACGCCCAACTGCATGTCTGGCGCACCGTGCCGGCAACGGCGATGGCCGTTATTACCGATCACGGTGACGCCGACAACATTCACCCCAAAGCCAAGGAACCGGTGGGCGCTCGTCTTGCACTGGCCGCGCGCGCCATCGCTTACGGTGAAAAAATCACGTACTCCGGTCCCGTATTCGACACGGTGAAATTCGACGGCTCGCGCGCCATTCTCACCTTCCAACATGTCGGCAGCGGGCTGATGGCCAAGAATG
>CAZEQV010000061.1:0-14127 GCA_964514435.1 uncultured Verrucomicrobiota bacterium | reverse complement strand
CCCCTGCGTAAACCGTTCGATTGGGAAGCCTTGCTTGGTGTTCGCGGCGCGGCATGGGTCGGCGCCATCGCGCTGGTCATTGCCGGCAGCCTGTTCGTGAAATACTCGTTCGACCAAGGCTGGATCACCCCGGTTATGCGCGTCGCCATTATCATATTGGCCGGCATCGGCGCGCTCGTCGGGGCGGAGTTCGGCATGCGGAAGAACTACGCGATTACCGCCAACGCCTTGTGTGGCAGCGGCGTGGCGCTGCTCTATGCCGGTACCTTTGCCGCGCACGGTCTGTATCATCTCTTGCCGGTTCTGCCCACGTTTGCGCTCATGGGAATGGTCACGGTTGTCGCCGTTTTGCTGGCGATCCGGTACGATGCCGTGTTCATCGCGGTGCTTGGGTTGCTGGGCGGATTCGCCACCCCCATCGTGTTGTCCACGGGAACCGACCGCCCCCTCGGGCTGTTCTCCTACATTCTGCTGCTGAACATCGGTCTGCTTTGGATATCCGTCCGCAAGAATTGGAACACCGTCACGTTGCTGAGTCTGGCCGCCACGTTCTTCATCCAAGCGGCGTGGTTTCACAAGTACATGGCACCGGAGAAGATGCTCATCGCGGTGATCGTGTTCGGCGTCTTCTCCCTGCTGTACTTGCTCCTGCCGTCGCTGGCCAAACGAACGGAGGAGAAAACACTTCTCCGCGCCTCCACCGTCGGCGGACTCGTTCCGTTCCTGTACGCCTTTTACCTTGCCGGCGCGCGCGCGTACGCGGGTGAATGGCCGTTGTTGTTCGGACTCATTGCCTGCTTGAACGCGGCGTTTGTCGTCATTGCCGTTGTCCGCAAACAAGCCGGCCTGCTCATCGGCGGCGCTGTCGCCACCATGGTCACGCTTGCCGTCTGGACTTCACAATCTCTCGCCCGACCCAACATTTGGGGTGTCACGCTCAGCGTCATCGGACTGACTACGCTTGCAAGTCTGGCTTCCCGGTTGTCAGACTGGTGGACCACTCGCAGAAATCAACCGCAAGACATGACACAGCGCAACTTGCTCGAAGCCACCGGGCTGATCGCGGTCATCACGTTGTTGCTTGTCGGATGCATTATGCTCGTGAGACGGCTGGGCGACCCGCCATGGCCGATGCTCTGTTTGCTGGCCGGCACCGTGGCGCTCGTCATCGAACGCAGCCGGCACGGTTGGCTGGGGTGGACAGTGCCGCAGGCCGGTCCCGTCGCCACGATGATGCTGGCGCAGCTCTGGTTTTTCACCGTCACATCCGAGCCGATGCTGTTGCGCAACCTGGCCGTGCCGCTGCTGCTCACGCTCGTCTGGTCGCTGGTGTCAGCGTGGAAACAGTCCCGCTCCGCCACGGCGCTCTCATCGGCTTGTCTGGACGCGCACGAGCGAGGCGCGGTGTTGACGGCGTGGTTGGGAATGCTGGGACTGGTGGCCTGCTTGACGCGAGCCGAATGGGGTCGCGATCCCCTGCCGCTGTTTGCCGCGCTCGCGTTCTATGCCGCCATGCTAGTCATGGCGGCGCTGCGCCGGCAGTGGGACGTGTTGATTCTGGCCGCTGTCGCAACCGCTGCCGGCATCGTCGCCGGTTGGCACGAACAATACTTTCAACCGCAGGACATCCCGGTCGTGTTGCCGTTTTACCTCGGATTTTACGCCGTCTTTTTCGCGTTGCCATTTGTGATGCCGGTGAGCGTGGCGCCCGGCTGGAAGACCAAGATTGCTCCGTGGCTGGCTTCCGCGCTGGCCGGGCCGCTCTTCTTTTACGTTCTCTACAGAGCTTTCGTCGCCCTTGCCGGCAAAACGTTCATCGGCGTCCTGCCGGTGGCGATGGCGATGCTCTCTGTACTCGCCCTGGCCAATGTGCGTCAACGATTCGCGCTCACCGCCACCGATGATCCCGCGCTGGCCCGACAACGGCTGCGGAATCTGGCCTTGTTCGGAGCGGTCGCGCTCGGATTCATCAGCGTCGCCATTCCTCTGCAACTCGACAAACAATGGATCACCATCGGCTGGGCCATTGAAGCCGCTGCCGTCTGGTGGTTGTACGGTCGCGTCCCGCACGTCGGGTTGAAATACTTTGGCATGACGCTGTTTCTCGCGGTCGGCGTTCGTCTCCTGCTCAACGACGAAGTCCTCCGCTACCATGAACGCGGCCTGCCCATTCTCAACTGGATTCTCTACACCTACGGCATCGCCGCCGTTTGCTGTTTCGTCGGCAGCCACATTCTCGGTCGGTACGAGACGGGGCGACTGACGCCGACCGAGCAACAATTCCTTTCGGGCGGGAAGGTGACGTTTGCCGGGCTGAGCGGGCTGCTGGGACTCCTGCTCGTGTTCGCGCTGATCAATCTGGAGATTGCCGATTACTATTCCACTGGTCGGTACGTCGAACTGCTCTGGCAACGACGGTACGACCGCGTCCTCACCGTGTCCGTTGCCTGGGGCTTCTACGCGCTCACGTTGCTCTTCATCGGAGTCTGGCGCAAGACGCGCGAGCTGCGGTACGTGTCGCTGGCGTTCATGATCCTGACCATTGGCAAAGTGTTCCTGTACGATCTAGCCAGCCTGCGCGGGTTGCACCGCGTCCTGTCGTTCCTCGGACTGGCTTTTGCCCTGATGCTCGTTTCCCTGCTCTACCAACGGTTCGTCTTTCGAAAGGAAAAAACGGAATGAAACTGTGCTCCGTTCTCATCGCCGTGACCTTGCCGGCCACGGTCTTGGCACAATCCGACGCCATTGACCAACAGCGCAGCGCATGGAAATTCCGCCGCACTGTCACCGTTCCTTCCTCGGGCGCGCCAGGCGACCGGCTCGTCGCGCTGCCGTTGCCCCCCGAACTTCACAGCGCCGCGCAATCTGACCTCCGCGATTTGCGGTTGATCGGCGCGGATGGACGCGAGACACCGTTCATCATTGACCGTCAAACCGACCGTGTCCGGCAAGGTAGCTGGGTGTTCTCGTTGGTGGACATGCAGACGGAATCCAACCGGTTCACAACCTTTACCGGCGACCTGCACGCCCAGCAAACATTCGACCGGCTCGAACTCAACGTCCCGCAACAGAACTTCGCCAAACGCGTCCGCATCGAGACCTCGCTGGACAACATCAACTGGACGTTGATTACCGACAGCGCCGGTATCTTTGATCAGGTGTGGAACAGTGTGCGCACCCATCACACATCCATCGAACTGTCCCAACCTGCTTCCGCCCGGTACGTTCGCCTGACGATAGACGACTCCAAAACAGCACCAGTCCGCGTCCAAGGACTCACTGCCATTTCCGCGAGACCGATTGCCGGGCCGCGTTGGGAGAAAACCGTCTCGCTCGATCCTGCTGACGGACCGTCCGCCACCAGTCGCTATCGGCTCGACTTGCCGGCCGCCGTGGCGTTCGACCAGATCCAGCTCCAAGCCGACGACATTGTCTTCAACCGCCCCGTCCGGATCATCGAAGAACGCCAAATCAGCGGCAAACCCAATCGCCGGATCCTCGTCCAAGGAAACCTCTACCGCGTCAAACTCGCCGATGCGCTCATCTCTGGTGAAAACCTGACGCTGACCACACGACCGCCCGCAGCCGGCAACCTATTCTTCGAAATTGACAACGCCGACAGCCCGCCGCTTCGCAATGTCCGTCTCACAGTCTCCGGCCTCGCCGTTCGTCTGATCTTCCCGGTTGAGGCCGCCGGCGCAAGCGCCCAGAATCTCACCCTCTATTACGGCAACGACGCCACCCGCGCCCCGTATTACGACATCCAATCGCTTCACTCCCAACTCGGACTCAACACCGACTTCCTCGTCGCCACGCTCGGACTCCAAAGCCCGAACCCCCGCTACGAGCCGGTGCCGCCCATGCAGTTCGTCGCCACCGTCGGCGCGGCCATCGAAACGCGTCTCTGGTCACACCAGCACAAACTCAGCGTACCGGCTGCGGAAGACATTTACACGTTCACCCTGCCGGTCCGCGACCTGGCCGTGCTGCGGCCCGACTACGCCGACATTCGCATTGCCGACTCGGCCGGCCGTCAGATTCCCTACATTCTCGAACCCGATGCCGGTGAAGATTCGCTCACGCTGAGAATCGAGAAAGATCCCCGCGCCCCCCGCCCGAACGTCAGCCGGTACGTTTTCCACACACCCGAATCCGTGCCCGTGCCGGTGAATCATCTTCACATCTTTGTGCAGGACGGATTCTTCAACCGGCCAAGCCGTTTGTACGTGATCGAGAACACCGAACGCGGCGAACGCGAGCGGGTTCTCCATTCCGCTGCGCTGACCCGCGCAGCGGGGCAGCAAGCGCCGCTGCGTTTGCCGGCCGGCAACGCGCGCGCAAATCTGTTCATCCTGGAAATTGACGAGGGCGACAACGCGCCCTTAAACCTGTTCCAAGTCACCGCCATTTCCCGCGTGCCGCGCGTGGCCTTCAAACTGAAACCCGATGGCAATGGCTACCGGGTCTTGCTGGGCAACCGCAACATCAGCGCGCCCCGGTATGATCTGCAGTCGCTTCAACGCGAGGTGCTGGCCTATTCCGCCGTGCCCATTGCGGCCGGGGAGTTGGAAGCGAATCCCGCCCATCGCCGGCTGGCGTCCGAGTATTTCAAGAGCGCGCCTCCGACCATCTTGATGTGGGGCGTGTTGCTGATCGCCGTCGCCGGGTTGTTGCTGTTGACCGTTCGTTTGCTCAAGAAGCCCGCATCCCCGAATTGATGGCCACGGTCCTGTACACGGCGGCGCACGCGCATTTCCCCGACACCGAACCCCTCGGTGGCGGCAAAGCCGTGGCCGACTATCTGTGCCGGCATCATCCCCACTGGCAGGTCATCAGCCCGGCATCGTTGAAGATGAATCTGGAAACATCGCTCACGGAAATGTCGGAGCGGCGGTATGCCCGGTTCTGCCGGCAATTCGAGCGCGCCGCCACCGACGAAATTCTCCGCCACCGACCCGGCGACTGCGTCGTGCTGTCCAACGATATCAGCGAAGGCCCCGATTTTGCGCGGTTGGGGTCGCAAGGCTACCGGATCGCCACGATCTTTCACGTGGACGTGGTGGACTATTTCACACGATTCTACCTTCGCGGTTGGTTCAAGCCGGAAACGACCGCGAAGTGGAGCCGGTATCGCGGGTGGCCGGACATGTTGAAACTGGTGTTCCACAAACAGGCCGATTGCGTTCGGCACAGCGCGCGATTGATCGTGCCATCCGAACCAATGCGCGACCTGCTGTTGCGCTGCTACGAATGTCCGCCCGTCGAAGTCGTGCCGTGGGGCAATGTTTCGGATGTCCAACCCGCCCGACGCGCGGATACCGGGCACGATGAGTTTGTGATACTGACCTTGAGCCGTCTGTCACCGGAGAAGGGTCTCGAAAGGTTGTTAGCCGCTCTGCCCCACGTTCGCACTGGTGGACGCAGGCTGCGTGTCGTCATCTGCGGGGCGCCGGCGTACATGAAAGGACGGCGCTACGCCGCGCGATTGCAAAAGATGGCCGATCAAATCACCAACGCCACCGTCGAATTTCCCGGTCATGTTGTCGGCGAACAGAAAGCGGACTGGTTGGCGCGGGCAGACTTGTTCGTCTCGCCGTCTCTGCACGAGAGCTACGGATTGACGATTGCCGAGGCGATGGCGGCCGGTTGTCCGGTGATTTCGCATGGACACTACGGAGCGCGCGGCGAAATCGTGGACTGCTCCGACCCGGTATCGCTGGCGGCCGGCATCGAATCGGCCATGAACGGTGTCCGCGCCACGGAAGGTCCCGGTCTCCCCATGAACTCCGCAAAACGGATGTCCGAGATCCTGTCAACGCTCTGAATGCGGATCGGCACGACTTGCACAACCCTTTCCGTTACTCTCCCGACGATGGACACACCCACTCCCGCACGAATCTCGACCAACGGCTGGGCGCTCGCCTTTGGTGCGTCTCCCTTATTGGAGGATGCCACCGTCTCGGTGGCGCCGGGAGAAAAGGTTGGCATGGTGGCGGAACTGGCCGCGATCAAAGCCGAAGTGACCCGCCTGTATGCCCGGTGGGCCGAGTTGGATCGAATCGGCAGGTGACAACCGACTCCCCGCTCGTCATGTGGACGGTCACGACGGCGAAAACGGTTCGATGTGGACGGTGACTTCGTTGATGCGGGGCAGTTGCGCGAGAATCGCGTCTTCGACCTGATGTGACAGCTCGTGGGCGACCAGCACCGACGTTTTGCCGTCCACTTCGATGTGCATTTCGAGGATGTAACCGTGTCCCAACGTTCGGGCCAGACATTTCTCCACGCCTTTCACACCCGGCACGCTCAATGCCACGTTGCGAGCGGCGCCGGTTACGTCGGTATCAGGAGCCTTGTCCATGAACTCCGCCAGCGAGGGACGGAGCAGCCGCCAGCCGTTGACGGCGATGATGACACCGGCAAAAATCGCGGCCCATTCGTCCGCCGAGCGGAACCGCTCGCCCCCCACCAACGTCACGCTGATGCCCAGCCCGGCCGCGGCGGACGTGATGGCATCGCTGCGATGGTGCCAGGCATCGGTGGTGACAGCGTCACTCTCGATCTCGCGCCCGATGCCCTTGACGAATCGGTACAATCCCTCTTTGACAAAAACCACGCCCAAGAGCACGAACAGCGTGTATGGCTCCGGGGAAGCGTGCGGCCTGCGAATCTCGTGAACGGACTGATAGATGATGAAGGCCGCCGCGCCCACCAGCATCACGGACACCGCGGCTGCCGCCAATGTTTCGGCGCGACCGTGCCCGTAAGGATGATCCGCGTCAGCGGGACGATCGGCGATGACCATCCCGCGCCAGACAATCAACGAACTGGCAATGTCCGCAAACGATTCAATCGCGTCAGCGATGAGTGCGTAGGAATTGCCCACCATACCGGTGGCCAGTTTCACGATGGCCAAGACGGCGTTCGTGACCATACCGGCCAGGGCGGCGCGGACGGATTGTCTGAGGCGAGCCGGCTTCATTGTTTGATCCGCTCGCCGGCCATGTTGTCACCGGGTGAGGAGGGTCATCACGGCCTTTTGCGCATGAAGACGATTCTCCGCTTGATCGAAAATCGTATGGGAGTGTTTGTCCATCGTCTCATCATCAATTTCCTTCCCGCGGTATGCCGGCAGGCAGTGCATCACCAGGGCCTTCGGACCGACGAGGCCGGAATGAATTTGATATGGCGCCAATACGCGCAACCGATCCACCGCCTCGCCTTCTTTGCCCATCGAGACCCAGACATCCGTGTACAGCACATCGGCATCCTTGGCAGCAGCAGCGAGGTCGTCGGTGACACGGATGCGGCCACCGGCGCGTTCGAGCAACGATGCCCGCGGCTGGTAGCCGGTCGGCGCGGCAATGGTCAGTTCGATGCCTGTCTTGGCGGCGGCAAAAATCCATGAGCGCGCGACATTGCAGTCGCCGTCGCCGGCGAATGTGACTCGTTTGCCCTTCAGTGCCCCGAGTTTTTCGCGAATGGTGAACAAGTCGGCCAAAATCTGGCAGGGATGTTCGTCGTCCGTCAGGGCGTTGATGACGGGAATGCTGCCGGCCTGCGAAAACTCTACAAGATCGGACTGCTTGAACGTGCGAATCACGATGCCGTGAACGTACCGGGACAACACGCGCGCGGTGTCGGCCACGGTTTCGCCTCGTCCCATCTGGATGTCGGCCTGGGACAGATAAAGCGGACTGCCGCCGAGTTCGCGGATACCGACCTCGAAGCTGACCCGGGTCCGCGTGCTGGCCTTGGCAAAGACAAGCGCCCAAGTTTGGCCCCGCAACGGCTGCGGTTGATCGGCTTGACCGCGCTGGCCTTTGAGTCGGCCGGTCAGTTGAAGTATCTCTTCGATCTGTTCGAGGCCGAGTTGCTCGATCGTCAATAGGTGCTTCATGAGTTTCACATCAAAGATGCCGGCCGCTGATGCCGCTGCGCCGGTAGGTTCCTGATTCGCACCGGGCCAGCCAGTTGTTCAACAGATCGCGAATCTTGTCTTCGGGTTGCCCCATCAACCCCCATCGCAACACGAAGGTCATGCCTTCGTTGTCTGCCTGCTCGACGAACGCGCTGTTGGGTTCCATGAATTGATTGTAGGTCATCAAAAAGCTCGGCGAGGGTGGTTGCTCCCATTCATATCGCACGACCTTTTCCTTGGCCGTGCCGAGCGGTTCGGGATAGACCACTTCGCGTTCCTCCACGCTGACGCATTTGCCCAACTTACCGGTTGTGTTCATCGTCTGGTTCATACGGTCAACCCCTTCACTGTCATTCGCAACTTCTCCACGCACTCATTCACTTCGGCCGCGCCGATGTTCAACGGCGGCAGCAATCGCGCCACATGTGTACCGGCCGCGACAGCGATCAAACCGTTCGCCGCCAGCCCGGCCAGAACCGGCTTGGCTTCCACGGCAAACTCGATGCCGATCATCAAACCGATCCCCCGCACGTCCCGGATCACGGGGCGCTCTGTCGCCAGCGTCCGCAGCTTGGTCAGCAACTCGTCGCCGCGTCGCCGGGCATTCTCAAACAACTCCTGCCGTTCCATCGTTTCCAGCACCGCGAGCGACACCGCGCACGCCAGCGGCGTTCCGCCGAACGTCGTGCCGTGCGTGCCGGCTCCGAGCACATCCGCGTACCTGCGCTGTGCCCAGATCGCGCCGACGGGAAAACCTCCGCCCAGACCTTTCGCCCACGAAATCGCGTCCGGCATGATGTCCGGGGCGATGGACTTGAAACCGCAGAATGTGCCGGTGCGCCCCATGCCGCATTGCACTTCATCGAACATCAGCAGCAAGTTCCTCTCATCGCACAACTGTCGAAGCCCCCGCAGAAAATCCGCCTTGGCCGGTCGGATCCCGCTTTCGCCTTGGATCGGCTCCAGCAAGACTGCCGCCGTTTTGGAGGAAACCGCGCTGGCCACCGCGGCAAGATCGTTGAACGGCACATGGCGGAATCCATCCACCATCGGTTCAAAACCCTTTTTCACCTTTTCCTGACCGGTGGCGCTGATGCCGGCCAACGTGCGTCCGTGAAAACTTCCGTGAAACGTGATGATCTCGTACCGGCCGCCGTGTTCGTTGCCGTGCTTGCGGGCGAGTTTGTAGAGCGCTTCGTTGGCCTCTCCGCCCGAATTGCAGAAGAAACACTTACCGGGCGCGCCGACGAATTCCACGAGTTTGCTGGCCAGCCGGCCTTGAGGTTCGGAGTAGTAGAGGTTGGAGCAATGAATGAGTTGGGAGGCTTGCGCGCGCAACACATCTTCCAAGGCAGCGTGACCGAGGACGTTGACCGCGATGCCGCCGCCGAAGTCCAGATACTCCTTGCCGTCGGCATCCCACACGCGCGCGCCCTGACCCCGCACGAACACCAGCGGCAACCGTCCGTAAGTGGGCATCACGTATTGGTCGTAGAGTTCAATCGTGTCTTTGGCATTCATGTAAGCCGTGCATAATGCTTGCGGGGTGTTGCCGTTTCAAGCCGGTTATCTGAAAGTTATCCCTCGAATCTCTCGCGTAACCCGCCCCATTGCTGCGACCGCCCGTGCCGTCGCACCAACTGCTCCAGTTCTCGCAATGCCGTGCGCGCTTCCAGCTCAAACATTTCCGCCGACATGCTGCCAGCCCCGACACTTTCGACTGTTTGCCGTTCCAGATTGTCCGAAGTAATGACCGTAATCTGACCGGGCGACTCCGAGGTTCCCACCATGCGTTCAATGACATCGTCAGCCGTCTGACCCGCGCCAGAAAACATGACCTCCACCCCGGCAACGGGTTCCTGCACATCGGGCCGGTGTTTGGCCGCATACCCATCAAAGACGACGGTAACCCGGCAGCCGCAATGATCACCATACTGACGCAACACACGAATCAACACATCGCGTTGTTTGGCCAAACTCTTGCCGGCCAGTTTCCGCAACTGGGGCCAAGAATGAATCACACTGTAACCGTCCACCAGAATCCATTTCATTGCTGATCCAATTCCTTAACGGGACACAGGCAACCAATGCCAGACCAATCCGGGGAAAAGGCGAGCAACCATTTCGGCCGCCGCTGTTGTTTGAGTCTCACGCAGGACACAATGGAACTTTTCGTTTGAGTTTCGCCGAGTTGTTCCGCACACTGTTAAGCGGCGATGGAGTTCGCCTTTAACCGTCCCGGCCGCGCGCGGGTCTGATGACTCCTATCCTGAAACAGAATTATGTTGAGGTTGATTTTGCTCACGGTGGGCGGCGGACTTGGTACCTTGCTCCGGTACCTGGTCAACGGACTGGTTTCCGAGCGGCAAACCGCGCTAAGCGGCTGGGCGGCGCTGTTTCCGTGGGGCACGATGATCGTCAACCTTACCGGCTCCTTCGCCATCGGGTTTCTTGCGGCCATCTCGGGGATGATGGTGGGACAACCGGGACTCAAGCCCGAGTGGCGCGATTTTCTGATGGTGGGCATCTGCGGCGGCTACACGACCTACTCCAGTTATGCCCTGCAAACGCTCAACTTGGCGCGCGATGGCGAATGGTTGCCGGTCGCGGTGAACGTCATCGCCACGAATGTCCTCTGCCTGTTGGCGGTTTACTGCGGATGGGTGGCGGGACGGTTTTTGCAGAGCAAACTTCAGGGAGGCCCGGTATGAAACTCGAAGGCGAAGGCACACTGCTGCGCATCTACATCGGCGAACTCGACAAGTGGCATCACGTCCCCCTCTACGAATCCATCGTCCTCAAAGCCCGTGAACTGGGGCTGGCCGGCGCGACCGTCCTGCGCGGTCCGATGGGTTTCGGTGCGCATTCACACCTCCACACCTCGAAAATCCTCCGCCTCAGCGAAGATTTGCCCGTCCTCATTGAAATCGTGGACAAGGAGGAAAAAATCAACGCCTTCCTCCCCGTCCTCGACGAAATGATGCGGGACGGTCTGGTGACACTGGAAAAAGTTCGCATCATCAAATACGAGGGCAACCCCAGCAAGCTCGCGACCGGCCCGAAAAGCTAGTGTGCCATCAAACGCTCCCTTGCCCGCCAAATCGGAGACCCAATGCACGCCATGAAATCCTGGATCTGGTTCGTCACCCTCTTGGTCACGGGCGCCTCGCTTACCGTTCGCGCGGTTGACCAATCCGGTTGGCTCGTCCAACTCGGCATCGAAACCAACGACCGCAAACTTGTCACTCAAATGTATCACGCCTTCGTCCAACCGGACGACCTAAAACAAGGCGTCGGCCATTTCGTCTTCGCCACCGACCAACGCGGACGCGACCACGCCGCCAAACTCGGCAAATCGCCCAACTCCATCGCCAACTTTGCCGGCACGTGGATGGAGTACAGCCTGCTGGCCGCGTTGCGGCAGCACGGCAGGAAGCCGTTGTTCTGGCAGGCCGAATTCAAGGAAATCCCCAACAACTTCTACGACGTCGTGTTCTTCACCCAGGAACACGGCCCGGTCGTGCTCAGTCCCAAGACCAGTCTCCGCGAACGCTACAAACAAGCCGATCTCGAAGCTCTCGCCTTGCGCGGCTTGTTCCCCAAATCCCAATTCTATCTCGTGTCGCTCGACCGCGACAAGAAGCACATCGCCAACATCCAGCGCAAGATTTCCAGCGGCGAAGTGCGCGGCATCCTCGCGCTCTACGACGAAACGAATCTGGACGAGTTGTTCAAGAAGCTGGAGCCATTGACCGCCATCGAACCCGCCCCCGGCATCCTCCGCAGCGCCCGCCGCATTCCGCCGAGTGAAAAATAGATCATCACCAACCACGCCGGTCATCCTCGGCTGAGCAACGAACTGCCGATCACCGTGTCCGCTCTCCAGCCTTAACTCCAAGCCACAACGGCGGGAAACGAGCCGACGAGACGCCGCCGCCATGTGCAGCAATCCTCGCTCAACTGCTACTGGCTGGTGGACGGACTGTAAGCGGCGCGCTTCCGCATGCAATCAGCTAACCCGGCCAAGATCCAGTGGTACAGTGCCGGAAGCGCCCCGGAGGCCAGGGCCATGTGCGGTGGCTGGCCGAGACGTTGCGGCTGGGGATTCTGCGTGCCGGCTGCATACATCCGCAGGAACAACGCGCCGTGCGCGACATGGCGCGTTGGCGGATGCTGGTGTCCCAACAAGCCACACGCACACTGATGGAATTGACAGAAGCGTTTCCCGAGGCGGTGCCGCTGGAGACGGCGGCGGATTTGCTGGAACTGCTGCGCGAACAACGGCGCATCGCACAAGCGCTGGCCAAGAAGGTATTGGTGCAGGCGAAGTTGGATGGCGCCCGCGTCTAGCAGCCTGTCGGACTTGATGCGATGAATTGTTCCTCAACCGACGATTCCAACCGGTCCACCGAGTTTGCAGGTTTGCTTTCCTCTTCAGCGACGCTCCCAACATTCTTCCGGCTTTTCAAACCTTCAGGCTCTCGCCTATGCCAGGCGGTGTAAGCGGCTCAAGTTGTGCGCCAGACACACCAACGTCCATTCCAACTCCGCCCCGCCCAGTCCCCGCAGCGAAAACCGCCGGAAGCCCAGTGTTTCTTTGGTGATCCCAAAGCCCGGTTCGACCGACTGTTGCCGTAACCGATACCGCGCCTGTCCTGTGCTCGTCTGTGATCGTTGCCGCATTTGCTCCACGGGGCCGGCATTCACCGGCGGAGACAGCGCGCACGGTCGGGCCGCCGTCGGTCTCCACTGCCGCTTGCGCGTTTTACGCTTGCTCTGCTGTGGCCAGCAGGCGGGTCACTTCCTGGCGCAGCAACTCAATTGGCTCGCCTGCCCGTTGATAGCTGCCGGCGCTGTGTTATCGGGCGTTGGCGACGACTTTGGTGCCGTTGGCGGCCGGCGTGAGTTGGCTGAATCTCAATACTTTCAACTCCCGCGCCATCTCCAGCACCCGCCCGAAACGCCCACCGGTACACCGGCCCGTGTTGCCGGCCAAACGCGCGTAGATGGGGACAAAGTGACAGGGATCAATTCCACAAACTGTTAATCGCCATGTCCGAACAATCGTCAGGCGCAGAGAGAGTGGATGCGGGCTTGCTTGCCGGGGTAGGGGAGCCTCTGGAACCGCCGTATCTCCGCCGTGCGTCGCCCCGCCGTCAAGGTGTCCAGATACCGAACATACCGGCGTCCGAGCCGGTTGGTTTGCCGGTAACGTTCCCGCAGTGACGGTTCTTGGTAGGCGAAAGATTCCGAGTCGAACACGCACGCTTGCAGCCAGCGGCGGTCTGCCGGGGAGGTGCGTTTTGATTGGTTGAAATGGGCACAATACATCTTCAAGACCAAATACGTGTCCACTTTGGCCTGAATCTCCAAGTCGCGGACGAATTGCTCGCTGTAGATTTCACGGTCGCCGCGCAGGAACTTCAGCGAGGCATGAATGGCGTGGTCAAGTTCCTCCAGCAGCACCATGAACGGAAAGATGTTGGTGTCGGTGAGTCCGCGGCCGGGGTCCTCGCGTTCGAGCGCGGCAATGACGGATGGCTGGTAGTGGATGCCCAGCCGTAGTTTGCCGTCGAGAATCCTCATGTAGAGGCGTCCGAGGTCGGAGATTTGTGACGCGGACGAGCCGGCTTGTTCGGCCAGAAGCCGGCTGCGTTGGCTGTCCAAGAGAAAATCTTCGAAGTTGACGCCGGTTTCCCCGTAGGTGCGTTCCAGCAACAGTTGAAGTTCGCGCAGCAGCGTCATGAGAAGAGATGGCCGTTCGGTTCGATATGAAGCAGCCGGTCGGCTAGATCGTTGAGGTTCTGGCGCACGTGATGGAAATGGTCGGCAATGTTGCGATACACGTCGGCGAGGTGATTGCGCCGCGCGAGTTGGTGGTCGGAGGCGAGCCGGTAATTCATGCTGCCGACCTCCTCGTAAAAGGAAATGTCCGGGGCGCCATGATGGGCCGCGCGTTGTTGGATGTGACCGGGGAAGATGCCGGTCACGAACAGTGTGTAGTTGCCCACGTGCGAATGGATCATAAACGCAATCTCGGGCGTGGCTGTCGGGAGCGCGGCCAGCATGTCGGTGACGTGGTCGGCGGTGGCTTCGGGGTGTCCCGGCAAGGTTCGCATCCGGTGGGTTTCGATGAAGTTGGCGAGAATGTTGGCGATGTACCCGGTGGTGTCGGGATCCAATCCTTTGAGGGTTTGTGCGGTGAG
>CAZEQV010000060.1:0-14162 GCA_964514435.1 uncultured Verrucomicrobiota bacterium | reverse complement strand
GAGTCCGCCAAAGGCCCGCAAGACTTGACCGTGTCTGCCGCCGAACGCTCCCTGCGTCTCAGCGAGCTGCTGCGCCGGAAGCATCTGCCGTTGAACACGCGCTGCGGGCAGCGCGGGCTGTGCGACGGTTGCCTGCTGGAAATCCTCGAAGGAAAGGTCACGCACATCACCAGCGGCGAAACGGTCACGGGAAAAGGTCAGGCTGTGCGCGGTTGTGAATACCGGCTGGCGCACGATGGTCCGGTCACGTTGCAGATTCCGGCGCGGTCGCTGTTGGCTTACGAACCGCAAGTGGTCAGCGAATTCAAACTCAACGTTCCCCGCGCCCACGATCCGCTCTGGCAACAAGTGAAGTTGCCGGAATCCGGAGTTGCCGGAATCCGTCGTCGGCGCCCGGTGCGGTTGGCGATACCGGAGGAGTTGTCGCGGTTTGCGACACTGGAATACCGGGATGATCACTGGCTTGTAACCGGGTTTTCCGAAGAATCGGACCGGCTGCCGCTGGGCGTGGCAGTGGACATTGGGACGACGACGGTGGCGTTGTTGGTGTGCGATCTTCGCGACGGTCAGGTGCTGGCGGGCGCGGCCAATTTCAACAAGCAGATGCATCTGGGCGACGACGTTCTCACGCGGATCAATCTCTGCACGACGGATCCCGGTCAGGTTCAGCATTTGCGCGACCTGATCGTGAAAGAGACCATCACGCCGTTGTTGAATGAAGCGTTGAAGAAGGTGGAAGCCACGATGGCCAACATTTGCTGCATGACGGTGGCGGGCAACACCACGATGCTGCATCTGCTGGCCGGTGAGGATCCGAGTTCGATGGGCGTGGCGCCGTTCACGCCGTCATTTCTGGAGCATCGCATCATCACCTTGCCGGAATGGCCGTTCACGGTTCATCTGTTGCCGGGCGCGGCCGCGTATGTGGGCGCCGACCTCACCGCCGGGGCGCTGGCAACCGGCTTGATCTACGATGAAGGCCCCTCGTTGCTGGTGGATGTCGGCACCAACGGCGAAATCGTCTTGAAGCGCGGCGAACGCATCTACGGCTGCGCCACCGCCGCCGGCCCGGCTTTCGAGGGTGCCGGACTGACCAACGGTGTGCGCGCCGCCGACGGCGCCATCTCGCATGTCGAGGTTAATCCTGAAACACACACGTTGAAGTTCGAGAAGATCGGTCAAGCGCCACCCATCGGACTTTGTGGCACGGCGTATGTGGATTTCCTGGCGCAGGGCCGCATGACCGGACTGCTCGGGGAAAACGGCCGGTTCACGGAGCGCGCGGTTGCCCACACGGTGCCGTGGAAGGATTACGGACGCGCCATTCGCGTTGCGCGCGAGATTGTCATCACCGAAGTGGACATTGCCAATTTGCTGCAAGCCAAGGCCGCGATTGCCGCCGGTATCCTGACGTTGCTGGAGCGCATCCATCTGACACCGTCGCAAATCAAACGGGTGTATTTGGCCGGTGGGTTTGGGTTGCACCTGATCAAGGAACACGCCATCGGCTGCGGGCTTTTGCCGGGATTCACACCGGAACAGATCGAAGTCGTCGGCAACACCAGCCTGGCCGGAGCCTATCTGTCATTGCTCGATTGCGGTGCGCTGGATGAGATCGCCCGTGCCGGCAAGCGGATGGAAGTGGTGGAGTTGAATCTGGATCCCGGTTTCGAGGACCGGTACGTCGAGCAACTCACTTTGCCGGGGTGACGACGGCGTTGAGGTCGCGCAGCAGCGCGTCAATGTCCCGGCAGCCTCGCGCGGCGGCTGTTTGGGCGATGGAATGCGCGCCGCCACAGCAGAAGTCCACTTTGTGATTGCCGAAGACGCTGAGCGTTTGCGGCCAGCGGTCGGCCACTTCGCGCACAATCATGTCTTTGGTGATGAGTGGTTGGATTGGGGTTGTCATGGTCGTTTCCTCTTGATTTCTGCGTTGAGAGTTTCGATCAGCGGTTGCGGATCGAGATGATGACGTCGTGCGGCAAACTCGATGGTCACAAATCGCGGCGGGCTGTGCCGCATCGCCGCCAGCCCGGCCAAGCCGCTATGAATCAATACCGGGCGCAGTTCGGGATGAACCTCCAGCAGTTCCGCCACGCGTGTCGTGGGTTTGACCAATGAGCCGCGGGTGAACGGTTCCGCGCGCGTCTGCAATGTTTTCCAAAGGTTCCATGCGAACAGGACGACCGCCGCCCACACGAACCAGCCGGCCGCGCCCGACCAGAGATAGCTCCATTTTGTCTGGTACGCGGTGTTGAAGGCCATGGACAGCGAGAGCGTCGAGCCGGCCGCCAGCAACCAGAACGACGCGCGCATGAGCGCCGGACTGTGAAGGTTCACGCCGTTGAATATCGGCAGCACACGGTACGCCACGCCGAACATGATGGGTGTAATGAACCCCAGCGCCATCAGGTGCCGGGACGATGCGCTCAATCGGAAGATGTCGGCATGGAACGGGGTCGCGGAGGTGATCAACAGCCACACATAGCCGAGGACGATGAACCAGGAGAACGTGCTGTCCACGCCCTGAATCTCAATCTTGGCGCGTCGTTTGGCGAAGATTCCGAGCGCGTGCGCGAACAGCACGGCCGCGATGGTCTCCAGCGTCGTGGCCACTTTCGCCAGCGTGTCGTGCGGGTAGCGGAGGAAAATGGCGATGTTCCACAACACAAAGGCCGCATTGGCTGCCCAGGCTTTTGTGTGCCGCAGTCCGAGAAAGTGCGGCAGTACTCGCAACGAGAATGCAAAAATCATATTGGCAATGAATCCGAAAAGCCCGGCATGGATGAGCAGGGCGTTGTTCACAGCCGGTACGCCGACCCAACCGTTGCGGAACATCTGGAGTGTGATCAAGAAGTTTCCGATGGCGATGGCGGCGAGCCATCCCGCGCTGGCCCAGATGTATTTCTCGTAACTCTCCCGGCCTTGTTGTGATCCGGCCATCACGCCTCCCATCGTCCACAGAAACAAACCAATACCGGCCAGTTCGAGCGCACCGGACAACAACAAGACAGTTCCGCCGACGGTGTTTTTGGCGAATGGTTGCGACAACACGCGCAGCAGGATGCCGGTGATCATCAGGATCAGACACAAGCCGGGCGCCCATGCGGGATTCAGCGGCTGCATTTTCATCCGCGGAACGGCATGGAACGCGACACCCATGATGAACAATCCCACCCAACCGAAAAGTTGAGCGTGTCCGTGAACCTGTTTCAACACACCGCTGATGGCGTAGTACGACTCAGCCGAAACGATGCGGGTGAGATTGACCACGCCCAATCCGAAACCAGCCGTCAACGCCACCGCAAGGGCGGCAAAGATGAAGCGTTTGTAGAGGTTCTCGTTTTGAAGCGAGGCGTCCGGTGCCGTGCGAGTGGCTTCTTTGCACCTGCTGGCGAGCGCGTCATTTAGTTCGGCCATCAATTCCGGCAATGCCACGCGGTGGGCCGCCGCGAAGATGAACAACGGCTCCGGCGGACCGTATTCGCCGCCGCAGCCGGCAATGCCGTGTTTCTCGAACACAGGCCGGCATTGTGGAAACTGGCGGTTGATGTCAGAGACCAACATCGTGTGGTCAATCTGGCCGGCTGTCTTGTCCATGGTCGCATTCATCGGCGACTACACTACGTTAGGAGACGGCCTTGCGCTTTGATGCAGGTCAACGATTGATGGACTTGGGCATCACATTTTCTGCTTGGCGCGCTGCATGGCGATACGAATCTGCTTGCGGGCAAAATCGTTGAAGCTGCCTTCGGTCTTGCCAATCCGATATTTCTTGATGGCTTCGGCGAGTCCATCGAGTCCGGCGGCGTACAGATTCATGGGATTACACTGCCGTTTCGCGACTTCGACGCTGAGCAGTCGGATGTCCGGTCCCATGAGCCGCTCGATTTGGTCGCGGGCTTTTCCGCCAAACCAGCCTTGCGCCTTTTTCACGAGCGCATCGGGAATGGCGTGGTCGGTCGCCGTCTGGTTGGACAGTGCCCGGTAGTTGAGATGGATTTTGCTGCTGTTGTCGCTCACGCCAATAAACCTTAGTCGCCCTGATCGGCCGAGGGAAAGCAAATCCTGCGGGTCGGTTCAGAGGCTTTGGAGAATTTCGGCCGGCACGTTTTCGATCCTCTCGATGCGGTAGCGCACGGTCCCGGTTTCGCCCTTCCACTCGACCACGTCGCCGGGTTTCTTGCCAAACAACGCCTGCGCCAATGCGGCCGGATAGCTGATGATGTTGCGGTTGGGGTCACTGTCCCACGCGCCGAGGATGTGGTACGTGACGGGTTCGTTCTTGCCGAGGTCGAGGACGGTCACGCTGGTGGCGATTCCCACCGCGTCGGTCTTGATGTCATTGAAATCGCTGGGCTGGGCGCGGGAGAGGAGTATTTCGAGTTCGGCTCGTCGGCGCATGAGAAGTTTCTGCATGTCTTTGGCGGCTTTGTATTCGAAGTTCTCGCGCAGGTCGCCGTAGCTGCGGGCTACGCCGATTTCACGGCTGTTGGCGGGAATCTTCTTGGTGACGATGTCGTCCAGCTCGGCTTTGCGTTTGTGGTAGCTGGCCCAGGAAACGATGAGCGGCTGTTCCTGTGTGGCACCGCTGACAAGGAACTCCTGCACAAAGGGAAACGTTTTCACCAATCGCGCCATCAGCGAGCGCCGGTCGAGTTCGGGGAAGACCGTGCTACCGAGGACTTGCCGGGCCACGTCGCGAACGGTGTCCACATGGGCGTCCACCAGCAGGTCGGTGAGCAGCGCGTCGTCGGACATGAATTGGTCGTAAAGGCGTTTGAGGGATTGGCCGTTGTTGGCTTCGAGGGCGCTGATGGAAGCGGCGATGATCTGGGCGCCGCCAATGTTTTTGAGCCAGGCAAGGTCAGGGTTGGGTTCGGCGAGGGGTTTGTTCTTGATCACCCACAGCAACAGGTCTGATGAAGCGGTCTGGTTGCGGATGAGTTGGGTGATGCGGTCAGCTGAGCCGGCAAGGATATCGGTGATGTCGTCGAGTACGCGCGCCGAGAAGCGATTGAGGTCACCGGCAATCTGGGCGGCACGGTTGGCTTTGAGAATGGCGATGGAAAGTTTTTGGGCGGCGGCGCTCAGCTCGTCGAGAGTGGCCGGCAGATCTTTCGCGCGCGCGAGCAGGTCGGAGAGCAGCGAGCCGGCCGGTTCGGTGTTGACTTGACGATTTCGGCCGAGTTCTTCAATGGCGCAGGCCGCTTCGATGCATTCGGCGTGGCGTTCGGTGCGGAGGGTGGATGTTTCGGGGGCGAGCTTGCGTATTTCAGCCAAGAGTCCGTCCTGAAACTCTTGAATGAGCAGGTCGGGGTCGGCCATGTCGCCAATGGTCTTGAGAAGTTGCCGGGCCACGGCCGTCTTCTTGGCGAGACCGGCTCTGTTGCGGAACGATTCGAGGAGGTCGTCCTGTTGGGAAACGGGGGCAGAACGAAGGATGACCGGCTCGGTTTTTCTGGCCGGGAAGATGAAGTGGGGATCTTTCTTGAGAAGTTTGCGGGCGGTGTCCCACCACTTTTTCCATTGATCAGCCGGCACCACCGAACCGGCCAAGACGGACTCGATTTTGTCGGGCAGCAGCGATCGGTTGTGGCTGATGAGGAGTTGGCGGAGAATGGCGAGCGGGTCGGTGGCAGCCAGTTTTTGAAGGGATGCCAAGTCGGTGATTTTGCGGACCTCGATGTGATCATCGTTGACGGGGATGAGGCTCTCGGCCGCATAGGGAAGCTGCATGGTGTGATCGGGATTGTGGGTGAAGCCGATGACGATGCGTCCGAGCGCGGCGTCGAAGCTTTTGATGCGGCCAAAACCCCAGCTCTTGTGGCTGCAATAGGTATTCTCCCGCAGAGCCAGCAATGTGTCCGCTCGCGCGATGGCAGCCGGCAGGGGCGCGTTGGGCTGGCTGAGCTCCGACGCGGCCAGGATAGATTTCCAGCGCGGATCGGATTCGTGGAGTTTGGCGTAGGCGGCGAGTACTTGAGCGCGGAGGTCCTTGTTCTTAGCGTTGGCTGCTGCTTGAATCTTCAAAGCGAACAACCATTCGTGGACCTTGCCGGCTTGTTCCAACGAGGGAGCGAGCAGACCGGCCAACTCCGCGGCGAGGATGTCCTGGCCGGCTTGGGAGATTTCTTTGACAAGCAGGAGCAGGAATTCCGGGTTGTCGTCGTGTTCGTCGGCGATGTCCAGCCAGAGGGATTGGACGTCGTTCCAACGCTTTTGGGCGACGAGATTCTTGAGTTCTTCGTGCTTTTGCTGGGTGTTGGCCATGGTGAAAGCGGGGATTGTATCCGGCAAGCTGATGATGGGAAGCAAAATGTCTGAAGCGCGGATTGACGTAAGGCGATGCCGGTCGTATGATATGCGGCCATGCATCGGGTGATATTGGTGGTTTGTGCTATTGCTTTGCTGACGGGTTGCCAGACGACGGGATCGAATGAGATTCTCTCGCCGGAGGAGTTTCTGCGCCGCACAAAGGGACCGGAAACATCAGCCGCAACCGATAGCGGCCCCGCGATGCGCATCATGGGCAGCAGCGTTGAAACTGACTCATCCGCCACCAATCAGGCGGATGTCACGTTCGCGCAATCCAAGTTGATCCGCCCCGGTGTCGTTCTGACCATTGTCGTGGCCGAAGACGCGAGTCTGAATCGCCAGTACGTGGTTCCCCCGACCGGCCAGATTGATTATCCGCCGCTGGGAAGGCTGGCTGTGGAAGGTCTGACAGCGGAAGAACTCGCGGATAAACTCCGTGCAGCTCTGGAAAAAGACTATTTCCGCAAAGCCACCGTTCAAGCGAGTGTGGAAACAACGCCTGTCAAATCCGGCACGGGGGGAGTGATATACATCTTGGGAAACATCAATCGTCCCGGTCCGATGCTGCTGCCGCCCAATGAGAATTTCACGGTGGCCAAAGCCATCATTGCAGCCGGCAATGTTTCCACGTTCGGAAATGCCTCGAAGATCAAACTTATTCGGTACCTCGAAGACGGCACCAAATTGCAAACGATCGTGAATGTTGACCGGATACTCAAACGGGGCGAGTTTGAAAAGGACAACATTCAATTGCAGCACGGCGACTGGCTGATTGTGCCAGAAAAGATTTTCAACTTCTGATCGCAAGCCGTCAGGCGCCAGCCGGAGCAAAATGGAGCACTCATCATGATCAACGAAGGAACCAATCAGCCACGTTCAGAATCTGTGGACGTGAAAGAGTACCTAGCCGTTCTGCTGAAACGGAAATGGCTCGTCCTGATCTGTTTCCTATTGAGCATGGCGGCCACCACCGCGTTCCTCTTCACCCGCCAGCCCATTTACCGGGCAGCGTGCCGCCTCTTGGTGACGCAATCCGGCAATGCGGTCCAACCGGCCGAAGTCGTGGATGAAGACCGACGCAGTTTCTACTCGACGCAAGTGGACATCATGATGAGCCAAACCATGATGCGCCGCGTGCAACAACGCCTGCGTAAAACTCCTGAAGAGGTCCGCGAAAACCTCACAAATCTTCAAGTTGTCCCTGTTCGCGGCGCGTCCATCATTCGCATCACAGTGGACAGTCCCTCGAAGGAATTTGCGAAAGACTTTGCCAACGCTCTCGCCGAGGAATATCTGCGTTTCCGCGATGAACAACGCGCCCAGAACCAGGAATCGGCACTGCTTCTCCTTACCCGTGAGGTCAACCGTCTCTCCCAAGAATTGAAAGCAGCCCAAGAGCGGTATGTCGCTTACGCCAAAGAACATGATCTGACGCAACTGCAGGGAGGAAACGCCGCTTGGTGGCACACTCTGAGCGCGAACTTCTCACAACTCGGAAATCTCAAACAGTCTTTGGCCCGCGCACAAGGGTTGGCTGACGCTTTGGAGAAATCCTCGCCGACCGCAGCCATCCAACTCTTAAACCAACAACAGTCAGTAGAACCTCAACCCCCGGTTGCAGCTCCAATTTCGGCTCCAGATAATACGGTTGGATTGTCGCTTACCCCACCGGACAGCCCGCCTCGTGCTCCTCAGTTGGCCGCCGTCCCGCCCGATGCGCAACTTACCGGTGATGCGCTGGCAATTCCATCTCCAGCGCCGTCCACGACAATTCCCCAGCCCAACCTTTCTTTGCGCCCGGACACGTCGGCTTCCACGTTGGCTACCATCGTGGCTGCTGTGCCGGATTCTTCACTGGTGAAGAACCTGATTGCGCTCGACGAAAAGCGCGCCACTTTGGAAAAACGAATCAGCGACTTGGCCCAGTTCTACAAACCAATGCACCCGGCCATGATGGCGGCGCAGCAGGAACTCGACGAAGTCAACCGCAAGATCAATTTCAACATGCAGTTTGCCCGAGAACTCCAACGTTCCCACATCGCCTCGCTGCAAGCACAAGTGACCCAGGCTGAAGCGGCACTGAAACAGGCCGAAGCGGAAGGGCTGGAGCGCAACCGGGCGCTCGTCATGAGTTCCGCTCTCCAAGACGACATTGAACGCATTCGCTCGCTTCACAATGCCCTGCTGAACCAATTGATGAAGATTGATGTGTCCCAAGGATTCAGCGCCAACAACGTCAGCATACTTGAGCCAGCCCTCGTGGAAGCGGAACCTGTCTATCCCAAGAAGCTCAAAGGATTGATGGTGGCCGCCGCTTTCGGACTCGGCGTGGGATTGGCATTGGCGTTCTTCATCGAGTACATAGATGATTCCATCAAACTCGCCGAGGAAGTCGAACGCGACCTCCAACTGCCTTTCCTGGGCATGGTGCCGGCCGCGCAATGGAATCCCGACGACCTCGCCGCTCACCGGCTCGACCGGCTCAAACAACAAGGCGGGGTTGCCGAAGCTTACCGGGTCGTCCGCTCTGCCATCATCGTTTCCATGCCTCGCGAGAAACTCCGAACGATCTTGGTCACCAGCGCCGTGCCTCGCGAAGGCAAGACAACCACCACGCTCAATCTCGCCATCGGATTCTCACAAATTGAAGATCGCGTCCTGCTCGTGGACGGCGACCTTCGCCGCGGTGAAACACACAAGTACTTCAACCTCCCCAAGGAAAAGGGGTTTGCCGACATTCTCCTCGGCGAAGCGACTGCGGACGAAGTCGTCAAACAGACGGACGTTCCCAAACTCGATGTCATCACTTGCGGCAGCTACCCGGCCAATCCGGCAGAGTTGCTCTTGGGCTGGCGGCTCAAGGAATTCCTCGACTGGGCCAAACAGCGATACTCCCGCGTGTTTATTGACTGTGCGCCGGTCATGGGCATCGCCGACGGCGCCATCCTCGGTTCGGCCGTGGACGGTGTGCTGTTCATTATCTGGGCGGGACGCACGTCGCGCCGGTACGTTCGTGTTGCCAAAACGACGGCCTCCAGTCGGGGCGCCAAGATTTTCGGATTCATGCTCAACAACCTCGAACCCGGCCGTGTCGGCTACTATCACTACTATCCCTACTACTACAGTTACTATTCTCGCGGATACTACTACGCATCCAAGGATGAAGACGCCGGCAAAGGCGGCGATGTCAAAGGCATTCCGATTCCTTCCAGCAAAGACGACAAGAAAGCCGACATGGACGATGTCTATTGACCTGTACCGGCCCCGGCGCTCTGGACAGCCTGATCAAACCTTGCCACACTCCGCGCGATGAAACGTCGCTGGACCATACTGGTCGCGCTCGCCATCGCGGCACCCTTGCTTGCCATCGTCCTCCGTCCATCCGACACGCAAATCCACTACTCCCCCGCCCAGCCAGACGGATTCGTCAGCCACAAAGGCACACAACTCTACCGGCATGGCGTCCCTTTCCGTTTCATCGGCGTCAACTGCTACCGGCTCGCTGAGTTCGCCCCAGAAGCCGGTGCCATCTTTCATCACCTGTCCCAGCATGGCATCCGAGCCGTTCGCTTCTGGGCGTTTCAAACCCACTGCGGACCAACGGGGCGGGACTTCACCAAGTTCGACCAGCTCGTCGCGGCCGCCATCCAACATGACATCCTCCTGCTTCCTGTGCTGGAGAATCACTGGAGCCAGTGCACGCACTCCGAAGGCTACAAATGGAAACCGCCCGAATGGTATGCTGCCGGCTGGCAATCCGTTCCGTTCGCCGGTTCCCCCCTGTCCTATCGCGATTACATCCGCGCACTGACTTCACATTACCGGGATCAACCGCAGATCCTGGCGTGGCAACTCATGAACGAACCGGAAATCTATCCCGACACCTCCGCCAATCACCAAACCCTCCGCCGATTTGCCCGGCAAGCGGCGCGTGAAGTAAAATCGGCCGCCCCACATCACCTCGTCAGTCTCGGTCTCCTCGGTTTGGGGCAACCTTCCACCACCGGCGCCCGGTACCGCGCCCTTCATGACTTTCCCGAAATGGACATCGTTTCCGCGCACGATCACGGGTACATGAAAGAACCGATGCCCGGCAAGCAGGCCCCGCTGCGTCGCAACCATTTCTACGCCGACCTGCTCGATGCCCGCGCCTTGAAAAAACCCTTCCTCGCCACAGAATCCGGCATCGCCGTTGAATGGACCGGCGGCAACCTGGACCAGCGAGCCGCCTATTTTCGGGCCAAGATTCGCGCATTTTTCGAAGCCGGCGGCGTTGGCTATCTGCTCTGGAACTACGAACCCAAACCCGACACCAACTACGGTTTTGGCCCAGACGACCCTGTTCTCGCTATCATCGCCGAAGCTGCCCGCGATCTGTAGCCGTGGCGCATCGTTTGAGACCGATTTTGGAGAACGGGCGATGTCACATTCTGCGGACACTTGTTTCAGTGCCGGGTTCTGTTAGTATGCGGCCATGAACACGGGCGCTGACCACCTTGATCGCCTCCGCCAGATTCGTTGTCTGTTGACGGATGTGGATGGGGTGCTCACGGACGGCAAAATCCATTTCACTTCCGACGGTCGGGAGTTCAAGAGCTTTGACATCCACGACGGCCACGGCATTTCGATGGCGCACCGGGCCGGGTTGGTGGTCGGGTTCATTTCCGGACGAGCCTCCGCCGCCACGGAGCAACGCGCCGCGGATCTTGGTGTCAAAATCCTGATGCAACGCCCCACCAACAAAGGCGAGATGTTCGAGGAAGTGCGCCGGCAGTTCCATTTCTTGCCGGAAGAAATCTGTTTCATCGGCGATGATCTGGTGGACTTGCCGGCCATGCGTCGGGCGGGGTTTGCGGTCGCGGTCTGCAACGCCGTGGAGGAAGTCCGGGCGGCCGCGCACTACGTCACCAAGCGTCCGGGCGGCTCGGGCGCGGTGCGGGAAGTGATCGAGATGATTCTCAAGGCGCGCGGGACATGGGCGGACGTCACGGCGCGATACATGGCGGCATCCGTGCTTGCCTTGGTTGTGCTGGCGACGGCAACGGCTTCGCTCGCGGAGAAGCCGTCGAACCGGGATGAGGCCGGCTTGCCGGTCAAAGCGGTCGGGCACATCGAGAAGTTCGAGGTGCCGGAGCGCGACGAGAACGGCAACGTCAAATGGCGGATGGCAGGCGACCGGGCGCAGATATTGCCCGACGGCACGTTTGACGTGTCGAATATGCGCGCGGAGTTTTTCCGTAGCAACGAAGTGGCGATGGTGTTCAGCGCACCGCAATGCTTTTTGGACCGGCAGAGCCGGACGGCCAAGACCGACGGACCCGTGAAAATCGAGTCCAAAGACCTGATCCTGACCGGCGTCGGCGGCGCGTGGTCGGGGGACAAGTCGTTGTTCGTGGTCAACCGGGACGTGCGGGTGGTGTTCGGCGAGGGCGTGAACGCGGCCGGACCGACGAACGCACCGGCCACGGACAGAAAGGATGTGGAGAAATGATCGGGCGAGCTCTGTTTTTGCTGTTGGCAACTTTGTTGAGCGTACCGGCTGGGGCGGAGGAGCCGGCAAAACCGAAGAAGCCAAAGGAAGCAAAGTCGCCGGCTGTTGCCGCGCCCAAGGAACCGACGGTGGTGACCAGTGAACGGTTGCAGGTGGATTACACGTCGAACACCGGCACGTTTGAGGGCAATGTGTTGGCGGTGGATCCGCGGATCACGGTGCGGGCGGACAAGATGGTGGTGTTGTTCGGCAAATCGGAGGCGGCAGCGGGGACGACGACCGGCACGGTTGAAAAGGTGGACGCGAAGATGCCACGGTCGTTGAGCAAGATTCTTGCGTCGGGCGGAGTGGTGATCACGCAAGAGGATCGCAAGGCAACGAGCGAGGAAGCCGAATACACGGCGGCGGACGGCAAGGTGGTGTTGACGGGAAATCCAAGTTTGAAGGGACCGGACGGAACGGTGACAGGCGAGAAGATCACGTTCTGGCGGGATGAGCAACGGATGGAAGTGGAATCGAAGACGCGGTTGATTCTGTTTCCGGATGAGGACAAGGAACCACGGTTGAAGAAACCCGAGAAGGTCGAGCCTGAACAGTGAGCGAGCCGGCGAGCGACATGTTGTTGCAGACAGAAGGTCTGGTGAAGGTGTACGGGGGCCGCCGCGTGGTCAACGGGGTGGATATTTCGGTGCGTCGCGGCGAGGTGGTGGGATTGTTGGGACCCAACGGGGCCGGCAAGACGACGACATTTTACATGACGGTGGGGTTGGTGCGTCCGGATGGCGGCAAGGTTTTTTTTGACGGCAACGATGTGACGCATTGGCCGATGCATCGCCGGGCGCGTTTGGGAATGGGTTATCTGGCCCAAGAACCGAGCGTGTTCCGAAAGTTGACGGTGGAAGAGAATCTACTGGCGATTTTGGAGACATTGCCGATCAGCGCGGAGGAACGGCGGTTCCGGCTGGATTACCTGCTCGATGAGCTGGACATCAAACCGCTGGCGAAGAACAAGGCGTACACGTTGAGCGGCGGGGAACGCCGTCGGCTGGAGATTACGCGGGCGCTGGTGACGGGGCCAAAGTTGATGTTGTTGGATGAACCGTTCAGCGGGGTGGATCCCATCGCGGTCTATGAAGTGCAACAGATCGTGGCGGAGTTGCGGAAGAAGGGCTTGGGCATTTTGATCACCGACCATAATGTGCGGGAAACCTTGTCCATTGTGGATCGGGCTTATTTGATTTGCGAAGGGAAGGTGGAACGGGAGGGCAACCGGGATTTCTTGGTGAACGATCCCAAGAGCCGCGAGCTTTACCTCGGACCGCGTTTCAGCATGTGAACCAACACGAACCGTCGCCCAACACAGAAAGGAAGAAATCATGGAAGTGATCATCACTGGCAGGCATGTGGACGTGACACCGTCGTTGCGCGAATACGCAGAAAGGAAATTGGCGGCCATCGGCATTGATTTCCCGAAGATTCACACCGCCCATTACATTTTGGACGTGGAAAAGTTCCGTCACATGGCCGAGCTGGTGCTGCAGTGCGGCAACCATATTGTGATCGAGGCGCGGGATGTGAGCGAGGACTTGTACGCTTCGATTGACCGCGTGGTGGACAAGGTTGCGCGGCAGATGCGGAAGTACAAGACACGAATCCAAAATCACCGGCCACGCAACTACGATCTGATCAAGCATCAGATTGACGAGCATGTGTTGGAACACGACTTGCACGAGGACGAAGGCGCCGCCCGCGTGGTGCGAACGGAGAAGTTTCCGGTCAAACCGATGTCCGTGGATGAGGCGGTGCTGCAACTGGAGTTGCGGGCGAACAGCGAGTTCCTTGTGTTCTTGAACGCCGAGACGGAAAAGGTAAATGTGATTTACCGCCGCAAGAAGGGCGACTTTGGCCTGATCCAGCCGGTATTGGCCTGAGAAAGGTGAGTTGCGATGTCGAAGCGAACTGTCCCCACGATTTCCGTTGAGCGGTTCTACCTGAACCGGGCCGAGAACCTGCAGATGAAACTGCTGGCCGGCGGGGCCGGGCTGGGGCGGAAAATCAACGAAGGTTCCATCAACCGGCCCGGACTGGCCCTGACCGGGTTCTTCAAGTATTTCGCTTGGAAACGGGTGCAGGTCATCGGCGCAGCGGAATGGCAATATCTTCGATCGCTACCGGAATCCGAGGCCGTTCAGCGGCTGGAAAGACTGCTCCAGCAAAAGGTGCCGTGCCTTGTGTTTGCCCGTAACATCACTCCGACGAAGCAGATGCTGGCCAAGTGCGACGAATACGGCGTGCCAGCGTTCAAGACGAAGATGGTGACGATGCGGTTCATCAACGCCGCCACCATCGCCGA
>CAZEQV010000059.1:0-14184 GCA_964514435.1 uncultured Verrucomicrobiota bacterium | reverse complement strand
AACGATTGGATGCCGGGATAGTCGCTGTCGCCGGACATCTGGGCGAACTCTTCGAGTTTGGCGCGCTGTTGCTTGTTGAGGTGGGTGGGCACTTCAATGAGCACCCGCACGATCTGGTCGCCCCGTCCGTGGCCGTGGACATTGGGCATGCCCTTGTCGCGCAGGCGGAACATGGCGCCGTGTTGGGTGCCCGCCGGCAACTTCAACCGGGCAGGTCCTGTCAGTGTGGGTACTTCGATTTCGCCGCCGAGGGCGGCCGTGGGAAAACTGACCGGCACTTCGCACAGCAAATCATCGTCTTGCCGGGTGAAGACGTCATGCGGGCGGACATGGATCACCACGTACAGGTCGCCGGCAGGCCCGCGCCGCACGCCGGCTTCGCCGTGACCGGAACTGCGGAGCCGCGCGCCGTCTTCGATGCCGGCTGGGATGCGAACTTTGACTTTGCGGCGTTGTTGGAATCGTCCTTCGCCACCGCAGCGTTTGCAGGGGTTGCTGATGGTTTCACCGGCGCCATTGCATCGCGGGCAGGTGGTGGCCACGGTGAAGAATCCGCGCGAATGCGCCACTTGTCCCTGACCGTGGCAGGTGGGACAGGTCGTGGACCTCGCGTCTTCCGCCGCGCCGCGTCCGTCGCAGTCGCCACAGGTGTCGAGGACAGTGAATGAGACTTCGCGTTCGCTGTCCTTGGCGGCTTCTTCAAGGTCGATCTCCAGGTCGTACCGCAGGTCGTTGCCGCGTTGGGCGCCGCCCCCACGCGCGGTGCGTCCCCCACCTCCAAACGCTTGCTCAAAAATGTCACCGAACGGTGAACCGGCCCCGCCGCCAAACACTTCGCGGAACACTTCAAATGGATCATGGAATCCGCCCCAGCCGGTTGCGCCACCGCCGCCACCTGCGGCGCCCGCGCCTGCTCCGGGCGCGAAGGCGGCGTGTCCGAATCGGTCGTAGGCCGCGCGTTTCTGGGGGTCGCTGAGGACTTCGTAGGCTTCGCCGAGTTCCTTGAACTTCTCCTCGGCTGTTTTGTCGCCGGGATTTTTGTCCGGGTGATATTTGAGGGCAAGCTTCCGGTAGGCCTTTTTGATCTGTTCGTCGGAAGCGTCGCGAGCCACGCCGAGGATTTCGTAGAAGTCACGTTTGGTCATGGGAAGATCCAGCGGCGGTGGCTGAGCCTTTGCTGACGACGACGCGGGCCGGTCGGAGCAAGCGGTTGGAGAGTTTGTAGCCGCGCTGCGTCAATTCGAGGATGTGACCGTCCGGATGGTCCTCGGAATGAGACTGGCCGATGGCCTCGTGGAAACTGGGATCGAACGGCGAGCCGGTATGGGCGGCAATTTCCTGCAGGCCGAGTTCTTCCATGGTGCGGCGGAATTGGTTGTACACTTGCTGGACGCCTTCCCGCAACGCGCTGTGTTCTGTGCCGTGTTCGTCGGCGGCTTTGAGGGCGCGTTCGAGGTTGTCGAGCACCGGCAGGAGCGCGGCGACGGTTTGCTCGGACACGGAACGTGTGAGTTCTTCGCGTTCGCGGATCATGCGTTTGCGGTAATTGTCGTGGTCGGCGATGGCGCGGAGGTACTTGTCCCGGTAATCATCCGCTTGGGCGGCGAGTTCCTTGAGGTGTTCGATTTCGGCGGGTGTCATCTCGCCGGATTCGGGCGCGATGTCGGCCGTGGCCGTTGGGGTTTCGGTTGTGGGGATGGGATCGGATTGTTCTGGTTTGTCGCTCATGATGGTGAAAGGAAAAGTTGCCGCGCAAGAATGGGCAACTGTCAGGTTTTTTTCAAGTATTTGACAAGGCGCAGTGTGTTGCCGGTCTTGTCGTTGGAGCTGTACTGCACTTCATCCATGAAAAGTCGCATGATGGGGATTCCGAAGCCACCGGTGGCGCCGGAAGCGATGCTGTCGTCGAGGTCGGTGGGGCGGTAATTGGAGAAATCGAAGCGTTGGCCGTGGTCGTTGATCTCGATGATGAGACGGTCCTTCTCGCGTCGTAGGTCGAGGCGGATTTCGGGGTTGCGTTGTTCCAAGAACTCGTTTTGACCGGGCGCGTAGGCGTGTTCGACGACGTTGGAGCAGGCTTCTCCCACGGCCATTTTGATCTTTTCCAGTTCCACATCGGCGAAACCCACCTGCCGGGCCAGATCGGCCACCAGTTGGACGATGTGCTTGATGTACGCTCCATCAACCGGCGCGGTGATCTGGAGTTTGCCGGTTGATTTCTTGAGCAAGACGTTTTCGGATGAGTCCATGCGACGATGATTCTTAGGAGCCGGCAAATTCCGTGATGGCCTGTTCCTCGGAAGCGTGAACGCGCAGGACGCGGGTGAATCCGAGTAATTCGATGATCTTGTAGATACGCTCCGGCACCTTGAGCAATTTGACATCGCCGTTGTTCTCGCGCGCTTGTTTGGAAAATCCGATGAGCGCGCCCAGTCCGGCGCTGCCTATGTAATCCAGATCCGCGCAATCGAGGAGTAGCCGGTGGCGTCCCTGGTGAAACAGGCTGTTGATCTGCGTTTCGAGCCGGGGAAATGAATACATATCCAGTGACCCGCTCAAGTGGATCAAATCCACCTCGCCTTTTGTTTCATGGGTAATGCGAAACTCTTTCATAGTTCTCCTGGTTGTGGCCGGTCACTTGTTGGTGTTTTGGCGTTCGATCTCCTGGCGCAGGCAATCGGTAACGTCCTTGAATCTGGCCTCGTTTGATTTGTCGGCGCGAATGAGGTCCTGATGGGCATCCAACATCATGCTGGCGGTTTCACCGATGGTTCGGACACGGGGCGCCGTGGCGAGATTGGTGCCGGGAAGCTGTTCGAGTTTCGGACCCTCGCCGGGGGGGAATTGAGGAGGGGTGCCGTCAGGGAAAATGGTGAACAAACGGTCCAGTCCCAGTGTGACCAGCAACTCCCGGTTGCGGGGGCTGATATTGATGATCTGGATACCGTCACGTTGGGGCACTCCTTCATGCCGCAGCCGCAGCCCCAGCCCGGCCAAGACTCCCAGAAATGTGCTGTCCATGCCCTGACACGGCCCCAAGTCGAGTGTGAACTCTCTTTGGCCGCGGTCAATCATCTCCAGCGCGAAGCGACGCAAAGGTTGACTGTTCTGAAAAGTCCCTCGTCCGGCAACCCTGACAAAAACCCGTGTCCCCAAATGACCGACGTACACGCCTTGCTGACCGTTGGTAGTGCTTTCCTTCATCATTGATCTGATGGAAACATACTGCAATAGAAGCTGTAAAGAAATGTCATTATAGAACCGGGCACTCCCCAGTCAAGCGGGGCGAACTCAGCGGGTGCCGTTCGATCCTTTGGGCAGGAGCGCCGTTGTCCCGTCGGTTGTGGACTCAACTTCGACCGACGGGACGGCGATGCTCCACTCTCTGACCAAAACTTCGACGAGACCCAAACGGGGCGTTCGGCTTGACTCCACGGTGCCCCACAGCTACATTCCGCCCTTGAAAAGAAGCAAAGGCGCATGTAGCAGAGCAAATGGGGCCTCACGAAGAATGCCAATAACCGGCTGACGTTCCGGCCCACTCCGCAAAAGCAATTCCCCATCAGTTGAATCAAGAAAGGACTTCATGAAGAACTGCCTCATCAGCCTGTTGATTGTGCTCACATTGGCTGGATACGCCGCCGAGGTGCCGCTTGGCAGCAAAGATTTCTACCCGTCGCCGGAACGGCCGGTCGGGTTTCGCGGCGATGGCAACGGCTATTACCCCGGCGCAACGCCGGTCACGGTCTGGTTCGAGGGGACGCCGAAGGCCGTTTTGGTCACGAACCCGCCGCACAAACCGATCGAGACGTTCATCGTCGGCGACAACCGCTCGTCGAACATCGTCTGGAAGACGTTGATGCCCGGTTGGGCCAACACGCAGCCCATCGTCGTCGGCGACCGCGTCTTCACCCACGCCGAGCCGAACCAGCTCGTCTGCGTGGATGCCCATACCGGCAAGGTGTTGTGGACGCGCGCCACCAACGTCTATGCCACCGACGGCCGCGATGCAAAACTGGCGGAACAGTTGGCGAACTTGCGCGAGGTCTATCACGTGGTGGCAGACTTCCAGCGGTGCGTGACGACCAACCCACCGGAAGGACAGGAGCGACGGAAACAGTTCGGCGAGCTGTGCGAGATCTTTGCCGACAAGGTGATCCCGCGGTTGATCGTCGAACTCCAGAAGCTCGACCCGACAGGCAACTACGCCGACGTGGCCGGCAAGGCGGCGGCGGCTTACCGGGAAGGCGCGGCGGCATACAAGGCCGGCGAGACGGTGGCGGACAAGCGTAAGGCGCCGTTCGACGCCAAGGCGCTGGAAAACTTTTCGGACACGGTCAAACACCGTCTGATCACCTTGAGCGGTGAGAAGGACAAGCCCGACCTCGACATTCCGTGGGGCAACATGGTCGGCTGGCAGATGTCGGTGCCGGTCAGCGACGGCCAACACGTTTATACCAGCCTCGGCCAAGGGGCGACGGCCTGTTACGACCTGGCCGGCAACCTGGTCTGGGTGAAACGGATGCCGTTGCAGGCCGGTGGGCGGACGACGACCGTGCAATCGCCGTTGCTCGCCGACGGCGTGCTCGTGGACGTTCACGGCGGCGGCAAGGAGCTGGTCGGCCTCGACGCGTTGACCGGTGCGGAGAAATGGCGCGCGCCGACCAAGGGCGATTTCGCGTTCGGATCGAGGAGCGGTTACTTCGTTGGCTCGCACTGTATCGTCACTCTTGCCGGTCACGATGGGAAACCGGTCAAGGTGATCGTGACGACGTTGGGCAACATCATCCGCGCCCGCGACGGCAAGGTGCTCGGCCCGCTGCCGTACGACGTCGGCGCGTTATCGGGCGGGCCTTCGATCATGGCCAGCGGCGACATCGTGATGAAAGGCGCGAACGGCGACGGCTTCTCCTCGCCCTACGTGGCCTACCGGCTGGCGTTCGACGGCGCGGAAAAGGTGGTGGCGAAGGAGCTGTGGCGGTTGCCCAAGACGCCCGGTTACGAAGGCAAGATCGCCACGCCGACGATGTTCGTCATTGACGGCATCGGTTACGAGGCGGCGACTGGCAAGGTGCTGTTTGACGCGAAGCTGCAGGACGGGATAAGTCACCTGCTGCTGGGCAACATCCTGATCGCGGCGGAGTCGACCGGATGGCGCGGGCCGGTCAATGGCCAGGTGGCCAACCGGTTTATGATGTGGGATTCCGGCAATGGCACGCAGGCAACGAAGTTGAGCGACCGCAACCTGCTCGGAGGCGACTGGCGGGGCCGGTATGTGGAGTACGACAAGCTCGCGCCTGAGTTGATGGCACATCCCGGTTTTCATCACAGTTGGGGTGGGCGTCCCGGCCACGGGATGTACACCGACACCGCCGTAACAGCGTCCGGCAACCGTCTCTTCATCCGCACCTGTGCCAACCTGTATTGCATTGGCAACCCGGCGGTGAAGTACGACTGGAACCCGTCCTCAAGGGACAAGTGATGAACCTGCTGCCGCCCGTTCTGGCCCCCTACGCAAAAGCAATTTCCTACCAGTTGGGAGGGGTTGAGCGAGAGGGGCGTTTGGAAAGAAAAACAAAACCAATGGAAGCAGGAAACCAATTGACAAAAAAGGGGTCAAAGCTCTGGAACCATCCGACCAGGAGTTGCCATGAGCGAAACTGAGCACAGGATCGAACCACAAGCCTTAGGCCGCTGCCGTAAGGTAGTCACCGGAGTGTCCCGCAAGTGGGCAATTGTGGCGACAATGAGTCTCACTCTGGGGTTGCCTGCCGCTGCTCTGTTGGGGTTGGCGAAGTATGATTTAGGCGAATGGAGTGATCGTTCAAACACAGACCGGACTTTTCGGCTGACCGGTTTCAGCACTTCCAAATATCATCTGCTTGAACTGCAATTTGAATCCACTCTCATGCAACACGGACAAACCTTTCATGAACCAGTGCATTGGTGTTTGCGACCCTGGCGTGAGGTCGGAGTCACCCGAATAGTCCACTGAAGTGCAGTTGCCGGTCTTTCGGCTGGGCCGGTCTGTGACGCACCGGTGACGTTGTCTGACCGGCTCGTGCGGCTCAAGATACGCGATTCTTTACCCTGACGGCGATTACCCCCTGCTGCCGCCCATTCGGGCCTCCTGCGCAAAAAACAATTTGCGATTAGTTAGACGCATTGCGAGCATCGTGGCAAATTGGCGCTGTAAAGCGGACTAACTAAATCGTCAGGGAGCCGAAACCGAAAATAGGCAAGGGAAACCGGGTCAAGCCGAAACAAACTCGCAGCCAAGCTCATTGCAGCGTTGCCCGGAGCATGGGAGCGATGAGACACTGAACCAATCGCCAAACAAACGCAGGAAAGGACAGCAACATGAATCATGGAAAACTTGAATCGACAGGTACGAGGGTTGCCAAAAGCATCCTGAGTCAAGCGGCCACTTTTGCCCTCGCGCTTGTCGCCGCGGTGTTTCTCACTGGTTGCGCAACCGCCACCAAGCAGGCCACTGCGGGCAAATTCTACCACGTCGGCTTGGTCTGGTTGAAAGAGCCGGGCAACGCGGAGCATCGCCAGCAGATCATCGCGGCGGCGCATTCTTTTGCGCGCGAGATTCCCGAGGTGCAGTTCCTCTCGGTCGGCCAGTCGCCGCCCTCGACCAGCCCGTGCGTGGATGGTTCGTTCGACATCTGCTTCGTCATGCGGCTGGAAGACAAGGCAGCATTGGATCGCTACGGGAAGCACCCCGTTCACCAGCAGGCCGCGCAAGAAGTGTTCCTGCCGCTTTCGCGGAAGTTTCTATTCTACGACTTCACATCGGAGTAAATCACCGAAGATCATGAAGACATCCACCCGTGCTTGCGATGCAAAGGAATTCGCCGGCAAACGAATCTTGGTGACAGGCGGCACGAAAGGGATCGGCGCGGCGATTGTGAATCGCCTGCAAGCCGGCGACGGCAAAGTGCTCACCACCGCGCGCAGCCTTCCCTCGGGTGACAACCACCCACACTTCATTCAGGCCGACGTCAGCACGCGGGCCGGTGCAGACCACGTCATCAAGACTGTCCTCGACCGCTTGGGCGGTCTCGACATTCTGGTCAACGCCGTCGGCGGCAGTGCCGCACCCGGTGGTGGGGCGCTGGCGTTGAGCGACGCAATCTGGCAGCAGGAACTGGAGTTGAATCTGCTTTCCGCCGTGCGGCTGGATCGTGGATTCCTCCCCGCGATGTTGCAGCAGGGCTTTGGAATCATCATCCATGTCTCGTCCATTCAGCGAACGCTGCCGCTGCCCGAGGCGACGCTGGCCTACGCTGCCGCCAAAGCTGCGCTCACCAATTACAGCAAGGGACTCGCCAAGGATGTCAGCCCGCGCGGCATCCGCGTGAACAGTGTCGCCCCCGGATTTACCGAGACGGAAGCGGCGACAAGACTGATCGAACGGCTGGCCGCGCAGGCCGGGACGGAGCCGGCTATCGCAAGACAGAATCTGATGAATTCGCTCGGCGGGATTCCGCTGGGTCGCCCCAATCGGCCGGAAGAAGTCGCGGAGTTGGTGGCGTTCCTCGTTTCCGATCGCGCTTCCTCGATTACCGGCTGCGAATACGTCATTGATGGCGGAAACATTCCCACCGTTTAACCCCCTGCGGCCACCCGTTCTGGCCTCCTCCGCAAAAGCAATTCCGATCAGTTGAACGGCACGATCCGGCCGACACGGAACACTGGCTGGAGATTGTTGTGCGGGCGCGCAAACAGGTGAAACCTTTGCGTGCCGGATGGTGTTGGAGGCCCTGGAAACCGGTCCTGTGCCCTCCCTTCAAGGAAACTGACTATGAGATACATCACATGGACATTCCTGCTCGCCGCCACGATGGCCAATGCCGCGCCGATTGGCTGGCGCAATGACGGGTTTGGAAACTTCCCCGACGCAACGCCGCCCACCGAGTGGAAGACGCCACGTTGGAAAGTGGACACCGCCAACTGGGGCAACTCCTCGCCCATCGTCGTCGGCGACCGCATTTATGTGATCAGCGAGCCGGTGACCGGTTATGCCCCGATTTTGCAGTGTCTGTCACTGGACACCGGCAAGGAGCTCTGGCGGCGCGAGGTGGATCACGCGCCCTTCTTACCGGTAAGCGAGAAGGAGCGGGAAGCCGTGGCGCGGGATTTCAAGGCGTTGCGCGAGTTGGTACACGAGGTCAACCAGGCGAAGCATGGACGCGGCTGGGTGGAGACAAAGCGGGCGACCGAGCCGGATCATCCGCTCGTGAAGGAACACGACGCCATCGTCGCCAAGTACGGCATCACGTTCGAGGAGCGCGCCGAGGGCGGCAAACAAAAGTTGCATCCGAAACTGCCGCCACCGCCGAAAGGCTTGGAGGCGCGTTGGCGCGAGTTGGCGGAGAAATACAACGCATGGCAGGGCAGTTGGGTGCCGACAGTCGGCATCCGGCATGGCCAATATGAGTTCCGCGAGTATGCCGGGTGGACTCACAACCACCCCACCCCGCTGTGGGACGGGCGGCAGATCGTCGTGTTGACCGGGCAGAACTCCGTTGCGGCCTACGCGCCGGACGGCAAGTTGAACTGGCACGTCGTGTTGGCCAGCCCCGACATCAAGCGGAAGTCCGGCAACCTGTGTTTCGTCCATAATTCGCCGATGCTGGTCGAGGGCAAAATCATCATCCAGTCGGGCGATTTCCTGCGCGGACTCGATCCCGCGACCGGCAAGGAATTGTGGCGCGAGCCGCTGCCGAACATGGACAAACTTTGCCACTGGAAAACGTCGCAGTTCGTGCCGGTGGAGGTCGAAGCCACGTGGCACGTCGTCGCCCACAACGGCGCGCTTCACCGCGTCCGCGACGGCAAGCTCGTGAACAAAAACCTGCTCGGCTCCGAAAACGCCAAGACACCCGCCTGTCTCGGCCAGACCATCGGCGTCAAGGACGGCATCCTGTACCTCGACGCGTACGGCGGCGCGGCCGGCAATGCGGATGTCATCCGCGCGTTGAAACTGAAGAAGACCGGCGCGGACGAAGTGAACTTCGATCTGCTGTGGCAAAAACCGGGAACCGCGGGCGCGGGCTATGGGGCGTCGGCGGTGATTGCGCGCGGCAGGATTTGGGGCGCGACCGTGTACGAGCTGGCCACGGGTGAGAAATCGAAGGAACGCGGCATCAGCGACGGCTCGCACGAGGGGATTGATTTTTGTTTCGTCGGCGAACGCTACATCGTTGCCGGCAACGGCGAGAAAAAACCGCCCATTTATGTCTGCCATGACTTGGAAACCGGTAAGCGCAATACGATGACGCTGGGGGCCGGCGACCCGAACGATCCCGACCGGATGCGGCGTCGTTGGCGCGATGGCGGCTGGTGGGCCGGTGCCGGTTGGGGCGGGATGTTCTTTGCCGGCAACAATGCCGTCGTCCGTGTGCAGGACACGCTGTACTGTTTAACCTCCCTGAAGCCGCCTATTCTGTCCCCCTCCGCACAAGCAATTTCCAATCAGTTCGGCCTCGCAGAAAAGATTCGGAGCGAAACAAACATACAACCCCAAGATTAATTTTCTTCAATAGAACTAAAAGGAGCCCCCGTGAAAAACGTCTTCCTCTTGAGCCTGATTCTTACCAGTAATGCCCTTGCGACGGGCGGCAGCGCGTTTCGCGGCGATGGAAACGGTTTCTATGCCGGAGCACGCGACATCGTCACCTCGGCGAACGATTGGCCGGACAAACCGGCGGCGAACGTGGTGTGGAAGTACACCTGCCCGCAACAGACCTACGGGCACAGCCAGCCGGTCATTGTGAAGGGCATGCTCTATGCCCTGCGCGAGTTCGACCAGAAGAACCCGTCGGAATACGGCCCGTCCTTGATGTGTCTCGACGCGGCGACCGGCAAGTTGCTTTGGGAAAAGTGCGTGACGTGGCTCGACCAGTTCATGGAGGCCGGCAAGCAGCAGGAGGTGCTCGCGGCCTACGCGCGGCATCGGACGCGGATCAACGCCGTCCACGAAGCGCAGCGCGAGGGCTACAAGCGTTGGAACGAGCCGGGCGCGAACAAGAAGCAGATCGAGGAGGAAGTGATCGCGGCTATGAAACCGAAGTTCGACGGGATGTGGATTCCGTTGAGCGGCACGGGGCCATCGTTGAAGTACGAAGGCGGCACGCCGGCGCGGAAGGACATGGAGACAATCTACAAGAACCGGCTTTGGTTCACCGAGTGGTGCTGGCCGCAGGGCGTGTGGGTCGGCGAATCGTGGCCGACTCCCGTCTCGGACGGTCAGCGGCTCTATTTCCGCACGAACCGGCAGATGTTGTTCTGCTACGACCTCGACGGCAACCGGCAATGGGTGACGCCGTTCGCGGACGATTGCCGGCGACTCAACCAGTTCATGGCGTCGCCGTTGTTGGTGGACGGCAAGGTGATTGTGGCCGGTTCGGCGCTCGGCACGCTCAAGGGCAAAGACGATGCCGGCAAGGGCCTGGTGGCGTTTGAGGCGGCAACCGGCAAGAAACTCTGGGAGGCGCCCAGCACCGGCGCGTGGACGCTCCAGTCACCGGTCTTGCTGAACCTGAATGGCACCACGGCGGTACACTATAGTGGGATGCTGGTGCGCGTGAGCGACGGCAAGGTGCTGCACAACAAAGTCAGCCGTGGTTCGGCCAGCAACAATCTCGTCTGGAACGGCGACACGGTCATCATCCAGAACGAGACCGGCGACAGCGGGTTTCAGAAGCGTCCCGAGCTTGTCGGCGCAAACATGGAAGGGCTGACGGCGGTGCGCTACACGCTCGAAGGCGACACGGCGAAAGCGGAGGTCGTATGGGAGAGCAAGAACATGGGGCAGCGTCACGCCAGCGCGGTGTTGGCCAACGGCCTGATCATTACTGGCGGCCTTGGAAACAGTCGTGGTCTGCTCGCCGTTGACCCCGCGACCGGCAACGTGGTGGGCAGCAACCCCAAATATCCCGGCGTCCCGTGGGGACCGATTGCCGGCGGCGGCGCGTTCATTGCCGGTGACTGGTCGGGCGGCGAGTTTGTGTTGGTCAGCGCGGACAAGGAGTTGAAGGAACTCGGTCGTTACACGTTGGTGGGCGAACGCCCCGACTTGAAACGCGAAGGCAAGAGTTGGCCGCGGTTTGGGCGTTTCTGGCAGGCAACTCCCATGATCATGTCCGGCAACCGCGTCTTCATCCGCAGTTTCAAGGGTATCACCTGCATCGGCGACCCGAAGCAGGAATGGAAAGAATAGCGCCATATACTCCGCCATCGCCGCAGACGGGCGCTGGCATTTGGGTGTTGCCGCTGGGGGATGGGCAAATTTGCGACAAACCCGCGCACTTGGAGGATTCCCTATGCTCAATCTGCGTTATGATTTCAACAACTTGATGGCCAAACGCATTGGCGACCACGGCATCACGGAAAGCGAACTTAACCCCCTGCTGCCGCCCGTGCTGGCCCCCTCTGCAAAGGAAAAGTCCGCTCAGTTCAGTTTGAGAAAGAGGAAGTTTTGCGCCTGCGGAATCTCGACCGTGAGCCGGCCGTGGCGGACTTCCGCCGCACCGTTGCCGGCAAGGACGACAGCGGTTGTCGCTGGCGACCCAGTGTCCCAGCGAGGTTGATCGTTGAGTTCGCGGAAGATGAGCGCGTAGCCGGTGGAACTGTGGAAACCGGTCCAGCTTGTGCCGTCGGGCGCAGCACCGAGGGGCGTGATCGTGCCGGCAAAGAGGGCGTCACGGTGTTGTTTCCAGACGTTCACCAACGGCGCGATCTCCTCGAAATAGCTTGCCGGCAGGTTGGACACCTCGAACCAACCGAGCGGGTTGGCGAACATCGTCGTCGCGAACAGGTAGGCGGGTGAGTAGGCCGCCGGCGCGAGGGGATCGGTGGCGTACAGGTCGGCGTGCCGGGCGTGGTTGAGGAACTCCATCCGCAGCCGGGCGGGATCAATGTAGTGCGCCAGTTTCCAGAGATTGCGCAACGTGTGATGCGGCCAGTAGCGGTGATAATCCGTGTACCGGTTCTCCACAAACAACGGGCCAACGTGCAGCAGCCCGAAGTAGCCGGGCCGCGTCTCGGCCGTCACGTCGAGGTCGAACACGACCTGACCGGCTGACTCAGCGAGCACGCGGTCGAAGAACCGGCGCAAGTTCGCCTCGCCGGTAACGGACCGGGCCTTGACGCCATCAATCTTGAAATAGTTCACACTGAGTTCGCGGTGCAGCCGCAGGATGGTCGCGGCATCGCGCTCCCAGTGGGCAAAATCATTTGCGCTGTCGGGGCCGAACCACAACCCGAACTCCATTCCGTTCGCCTGTGCCGCGGCGATCACCGGCGCGAGTCCGTGGGGGAGCCGGTCGGGATGCGTGTCCCAGAAGTTGGCATCGGCCGCCCAGAATCCTTCCCACACCCCGCCGGGCACGGCCGAGTTGGCGGTGCGACCGCGTTGCCAGCCGTCGTCAATCTGCACGACGTCCACGCCGAGCCGCGCGCCGGCCGCGATTTCGGCGAGCAGGAATGGCGCGTTGATCCGCGCATCGCGGGAGCGATCACCCCAGGTGTTGCTGAGGAAGCGCGGGGCCAGCCGGCGGAACTGGCGCTGGAACTGTTGGAGCGCCGGCGTGCGACCGCCGCGTTGATACGCGAGCAGCGCGGCCGGGTATTGCGTGCCGTACAACGCCAGCCGGTAGGCGAGCGATTGCCCGGCCCTGTAATGGCACATGCCGGTGCCCGAGATGCGGAGATCCGCCGGCGTCTGGACCGGCCGCGCGTGGGGCAACGGCGCGAGTTTCAGGAAAATCAGGCCGTCGCCCGTCAACGTGTCTTCGAGGAGGAACAGGTTGCCGGTCAGTTCGAGCAGCGCCTCGTTGGGATGCAGCAGCCACTCGTTCTCGAAAACCAATTCGTTGTGGATGTCGGTCTGGTCGAGCAACCGCACTTGGGTCAGGCGCAGATGCGGTGCCGGCAGTTCGAGATATTCCAGACGATCGCCGACCGGCAACTCCTCGTCCGTGGCCGGTTGCTCGATACCCGAGGCGACCGCGCCAGTGGTGGCGGCTGCTGCCGTGTTCGGGTTCAACGATTGGAGAATGATGCCGGCGCTGTCCGGAAAAATCTGGAGCCGGTATCGGCGCGAGTCGGTGACGACCTCCGCCACGAGCGATTCGGCCTCGGTCGGCCCGGCCCGGCCGATGGTCGTGGTGAGCGTCGCGGTGCAGGGGGCTGGCGATGTGGCAGGGGCAAGCAGCCATTCGCGGTCACCGGCACGGATGGAACTGGCTTGCAGTGTCCCGTCCCCGACGCGCCACCGGCGTTCGAGGAATGGGTTGCCGACGACGAGTGTGTCGCCTTCGAGTCGGGCGTAACAGTTCATTTCACCCGCGCGATGGCGAGGCCATCCATTTGCTCGCGGAGGATGGGCAGGAGGATGCATTCCAGCGCCGGGTGCGCGGCGAGCTTCTTGTTGAACTCGCGGATGCCATTCGGTTCCGTGCCGCCACCGACCGCGCGGCGAATGACGTTGTCGGCCAAGATCAGGCTGCCGGGATGCACGAGCTTCAGCGACCAATCGAGGTAGGCCGGATAGCCGTCCTTGTCGGCATCAATGAAGATGACATCGAACGCCGGCTCACCGGCGGCGATCATGGCCTGCAACGATTCGAGCGCGGGACCGACGCGGACCTCGACCTTACCGGCCACGCCGGCGCGTTCGAGATTGCGGCGGGCGACGGTGGCGTGTTTCTCCTCCAGTTCGAGGGTGATGAGTTGGCCGTCAGCCGGCAATGCCCGGGCGAGGCAGATGGTGCTGTAACCGCCGAGCGTGCCGATTTCGAGGATCCGGCGGGGGGTGGCCAACTTGGCCAGCAGGTAGAGCAGCCGGCCCTGGTTGGGGGAGACGTGAATTACGGGCAGACCGGCCGCCTGCGCGTCGCGGAGCGCGGCGGCAAGGATTTCATCGCGGGGAACGCACAGCGATTCGATATACCGGTCCACTTCCTGCAAGAGCGACAAGTCTGTGGTCATGGCCGCACATCATGGTCGAACCGGGCGACGCCGGCAATGCTTCAATCGCTGGATCCGACGACCTTTGGTTCCGGGCCGGGCTTGACGAGCACGACAATGCTTTCGCCTTTGACCGTGATTTTCACGGGCACAATCGTGGCGTCTTCCAGCAGGCTGTGCTTCTTCAGGGCATCTGCCGTT
>CAZEQV010000058.1:9049-14226 GCA_964514435.1 uncultured Verrucomicrobiota bacterium | reverse complement strand
ATGGCTTCGACGTAACGTTTTTGTCCCTGCGTTTTGGGGGCGATGGGGCGTTTCCGGCTGGACACGTCCACGCGTTCTTCGCTGAGTTCCTGTAGCAGCAATGATTCTCCGCGGCTGATGGCACTGACGGCCTGGCTGAATTCTTGCCGGCGAATCGTGGCGCCGCGCGTCACTGCGCGCTGAAGCTCGGTGAACAGGCGGGTTGCCTTTTCGATGGCGTCCACATCGCCTTCCAAGCTGATCCATTCTTCGCGGGCGGTGACTTTGAGACCAAGCAAGTCTTCCAGCAGCCGAAGGTTCTTTGGCTCGTTGGCGTAGAGTGACTGCGCCTGCCGGGCGCTGTCAAAGTGCAATGTCTCGCGTGGCATGAACCGTCAATCCCACGGAATCGTCAGGACTTGGTTGGGATAAATCTTGTGGGGATTCTTGATCTTGTCCTGGTTCGCGCGGTAGATGCGGGGCCACTTCAGGGGGTTGCCGTACACCTTGCCGGCGATCCTCCACAGCGAGTCGCCCTTCTTGACGACATACTTGGTGGGACGGTCAGGGGTCTCAATCTTGGGCTCTTCGGTAGGAATGATCGCCGGGGCGCTGCTGATGGGGGGCGCGGGCGGCAGCGGCGCGATTTCCTCCACAATCGGCTGGCTCGTGCTCGGAGCCTTCCCTACGATGTAGCCACGATTGCCCCACGCGCCGCGGTCAACCCAATAGTGGTTGCGCCAGCTCGGGAAGTGGTCTTTGACAAAGTCGGCCCAGTCGGGTTCAAGGGCCGGCTGTTCCAGCTCGGCGATGCGCTTGAGAAATTCACTTTGCTGTTCGGCGCGTTTGAGCTTTTCTTCGGCCTGCTTGGCACCGACCGGCTCCATGCGTTTTTGTCCCGTGGCACAACCGCTGGTCAACAACGCCCCCAAACACACGCCAACAATTGAAATTGATAACTTGGGAAAAGTCTTCATGACTACACCATCCTCCTTGATTGAACTGGTGTCGTGATAGCACGCACCCCCCACACCGTCAACGCTTTTCAAAGCTTCCCCTCACGGCGAAACGGTGACCGGCGCCTTCAGAAAAAAACTCCGCGCTTCCACCTCCAACACGTAAGGGGACGGCCCCTTCCGATTCGGCTGACGAAGCCACGTGTCAACCGCCAGTCCGTCATCCCGCAATGACTGCCAATAGCTGTTCGGTTCGTCCGGCATCGCCACGCGCAATCCGCGAGCCAGCGCCGCCACCACGCACACATCATCCACCGTTGCGCAATCATCGGGTTTCCAGCCCCCCAGCGGACGCACATCCATCTGCTCAAACCGCGCCAGCGTTTCCTCCAATGGCTCTCCCGATTCCGGCAAGAAACCCGTCACCCGTGCCAATAATTGCGCGAGCTGGCCATGCCGCATACAATTTCTCTCGTTCCGCAGTGAATCACGACGGAAAACATCCTGCGACACTGCGCTTGGCACATTCGTGATCAGCCGCATGATGGCCGGCAGGTTCGTCGCCTCGGTCACAACTTTCTCCGGTTGCTTGGCGAGCATGGGACGACATTCCACCACGGCTTCGGCCAATAATTTGTCGGCCCGGTCAGCGGCAATGACGATCTTGCGATGCTCGATTCCGTTGCGTTGCGTGTCGGACTCCGACGATTTCTCGATGGCCAAGACACCCAACCTGCCGAGATTGACAAGCCCTTTGACTTTATCCAATCGGCCCTGAAAACATTCCAACCGGTTTGACTCGTTGTTGGCGGCCGCCGAATCGGCCAACTCCTGCAACACCCGATAGGATCCCTCCAACCGTTCCAAGTAGCGCCTGCTTTCCTCCAGAAAAGGTTTCGAAGACTCCTCTGCCAACAATGGAGAAACCACAGCCAGCAGTCCGGTGATTGCGATGCCCGTCGTCAGCAACAAACCCATGGCCACACTGTAATGGCGCACAGGCAAAGGGCAAGCGTTCTGTGCTACCATGCCGGCATGATCGTCTGGGACGAGACCACTTGGCAACCGCTCCGAGCCGCCCACAGGCTCCGGCTCGAATCATTCGTCTCCGCTCACAGAAAACGCCGCGCGGCCGGCCTCAAACATCCCGTGTACGATTTCCTGTTCGACTACTACAACCACCCACCCGGCCGGCTCCTGGAGTGGAGTCCCGGTCTCGATGTGGCCCTTACCGGCCCCTCGGCGCAATCGTTCCTGGACGATCCGCACTACACCCAGACGAACGGGGGTATGGCCTTGGATCCCTCAAAAATCCCCGCCCACCGGCTGCGCGCCGCCCAATGGACAATCGTTCTGCTGGAAAACACGCTGATTGGCCCGGCCAGGTTCACCTGCTTCGGACTTCACGAATGGGCCATGGTTTTGGAGACCGAAACTCCCCGACACACACAACTGCCGTTGCGACTGTCGCCGGCAGAACTCTCCGCCTTTGTGCGATCACAAGAAATCGTTTGCTCTCATTTCGACGCGTTCCGGTTTTTCACGCCCGCCGCACGCCCTCTCAACACCCTGCAACCCACCCGCGATTCACAACACGAACTTGATCAAGCCGGCTGCCTTCATGTGATCATGGATCTCTACAAATGGGCCTACAAGTTCTCCCCGTGGATCCCCTCCCAACTCGTGGCCGATGCGTTCTTGCTGGCCGTAGAAGCACGTGAACTCGATATGCAAGCCAGTCCCCACGACGTAACCGCACTGGGGCTTGAACCCGTGCGCATCGAGACCGCCGCGGGCCGGATCGAATACCAGCGCCGCCAACGACTGCTTCATGAAAAATCACAGCCGCTACGCTCCCGACTGCTGGAAGCATACCGGCTGCTCTTGAGAAACTCCGCTCAGTCTTCCTTGAAAGCCTCGTGACCAGCCTTCTCAATCACCTTCAGCTTCTTCAAACCGTCCAACACCTTGGCGACATCCATGCCGGCCACCGTTTCCCGGAACCGCTTCAACTCCTCCACCGCTGCCTTCATCTGCGACTGATAGCTTTCAAGCATTTTCGCCCGCACAGCCACATCCGCGTTGTTCACTGACTTGGGCGTCAACTTGACCGCCGCCTCGGCGCAGGCCACCGCTTTCTCCGCCAATTTCACCGCCTCATCCGTGACTGCGCCTTCCTCGCAAATCGCCTTGATTCGTTTCAACGATTTGCTCAGGTCGCTCATCTGATCTTCCAACGGCGTGTGCTTGTCACCCGCCTGCACCGTCGCCGCCAGCCACAACCCCGCCACCGCCGCACTTACCCATCGCATGATCTTCATCTCTCCTCTCCTCTATGGATTTGAACGCGTTAGAAAACCGACTCCATGAACCAACGACCCGCCCCAGTGCGCCGTCACCGTCACGAGAGCCACCACCACAACCAACACCGCCAACAACAACAAGTTACCGGACTGGCGGCGCTTCCGCGCCCGCCACAATAACAGCACCATACTGGCTGCGGTCACGATACCGGCCCACCGATGGTTCCGCAGCAACTCACCCGCGTAGCCATGAAACTCACCGGCCACCAGGCCGGTCACGGCTGCCAGCATTCCGCCCACGGATCCCACCACGATCAACACCCGCGCCGCTTCGCGCCACAGTTCCCGCTTCCGCCAACATCCCAGCCATTCAAGTCCCAAGGCCGTCACCAACAACGCGACCGGGAAATGCACCACCACCACGTGCCACCGTCCAATCATTTCCCACGCCGGCAACGTGGGCGCCGCTCGCGCGACCAGACCGGTCCCGGTCGTGCCCATCTGCGCAATCCACAAACGAATGACCTCGATCTCAAACGCGGACATCGGCCCGGACACCTTGGCGTTCGGCGGCGGCATCTTTTCGGTCGGGTCCGTCGCCACCAGTTGCCGGTAAAAGAGCGACCGCTCCGGCGCGCCGGGCCTCACATAATCGGGATTGCCCGCCACGCGTTCCAGATCGAGCACGTAACCAAACCGGCCCTTCGGCTTGGCCAGCTCCGGTCCGTGACATTCCACGCAATGGCGCGCCAACACGCCGCGCACCAGTTCCTCCGGCACGCGTACGTCCGTGGCCGGCGCGCTCGCCGCGCCAATGCAACCCAGAACCATCGCCAGTCGAATGCTCACGTTGCCGGTTTCATAGCGCAAACAACGCCGATTGGCGAAACAGATTTCCAAACGCGCCCGACAGCGGTATGCTACCGTCCACCCCATGAAAACGATGATTGTCACGATCAGCACACTGGCCGCGGCCCTGCCGCCACTGGCCGACGCGCAACAGAATCCGCTGATGCCCACCGACGCGCAAATCGCGCGCGACCTGCCCTACGTGGACAGCGCCGACCCGCGACAGACTCTCGACCTGTATCTGCCGTCACAAGGGAACGGGCCGTTTCCCGTCATCGTGTGGGTGCATGGTGGCGCGTGGTTGGGTGGCAGTAAAGTATCCCCACCGTCCGCCGGCTTCGTCGTCAAAGGCTACGCGCTGGCCAGCATCAATTACCGGCTGTCGCAACAAGCCACGTTCCCGGCCCAGATTCACGACGTGAAAGCGGCCGTTCGCTGGCTTCGGGCCCATGCCCAAAAGTACAACCTCGATCCCGACCGGTTCGCGGCGTGGGGCAACTCCGCGGGCGGGCATCTGGTGGCGTTGCTGGGAACATCGGGCGACGTGAAAGAGTTGGAAGGCGTCCTCGGACACAACGACCAATCTAGCCGCGTGCAGGCCGTAGTGGATTTCTTTGGCCCCACCGATCTGCTGCAGATGGACAAACAAGCCGGCCCCATGAGCAAGATCAACCACGACGCGCCCGATTCGCCCGAGTCGCGCCTCATCGGCGGACCGATTCAAGAAAACAAGGAGAAGGCCGCCCAAGCCAACCCGATCACCTACATCTCGAAGGACGATCCACCCTTCCTGATCGTTCACGGCGACAGCGATGACGTGGTGCCGCTCGGACAAAGCAAACTCCTACACGAGGCGTTGCAGCAGGCCGGTATCGAGTCCACGCTGCACGTTGTGCGCGGAGGGGGACACGGACGCGGCATCTTCCGTCCCGATGTGGGCGAGCTGGTCGAAAAGTTTCTGGAGAAACACCTGAAACACAAACCGCAGCCGGCCAAGTAATCCGCCGTCAACCCTCTCCCGACCACCATTTACATGAACAAACAAACCATCTCTGTAGCTGAGTTCGGCGGCAACATCCAACAGGCGCTC
>CAZEQV010000058.1:3046-9039 GCA_964514435.1 uncultured Verrucomicrobiota bacterium | reverse complement strand
AGCACCGGGCCGACGCCGGGGCCTCGGTCGTCCACATTCCGCACGGAGACTATCGGACGCCGACCTTGCGCATTGGTTCCCATACCCGGCTCATCGCTGCACCGGGTGCGACCATCCACTTCGCTGACGGTGCCGGCGAGGACAGCCACTGCTTTCTGCTGACCAATCGCGACCCGTCCACCGGCAACGTCAACATCCACATCGAAGGTGGCACGTGGGATGGCAACAATCCTGCCAATCCGCGAGGCCCGGACCAGCCCGGCAGTTTCACGGGAGCGTTGTTCAGCTTTCGCAATGTGCGCGGCCTGACGGTGCGCGATGTGACATTGCATGACGCGACCACTTATTACCTGCGCATCACCGAAGTCCGTGATTTCACCTTCGAACACATTCGCTTCACGGCAAGCCATCTCCGTCCCAACCAAGACGGGATTCACGTGGCCGGGTATTGTGAAGACGGCGTAATCCGCGACATCAGCTCGACCGGCACTGGAGTGACCCATGACGACCTCGTGGCGCTCGTGGCCGATGACGCCTTGCACCGCGCGCAGAATCTCGACCTGAAATGCGGCGCGATCCGGCGCGTCAAAGTCGAGAAGCTCCGCGCCGACGATTGTCATTCGATTGTGCGTCTGGCGAGCGTGTGGCATCCGATTGAGGATGTCCAAGTCAGCCATGTCCGCGCGGGCTGCCGGGTCTGCGCGCTGAACTGCGACGCCCTCCGCTACTGCCTCGTGCCGGTCTTCGATCCGCGCGACCCTCGGTACGCCGCCGGTGTCGGGCTGCTCAAGAACATCGCCCTGACCGATTGGACGATTCACAAGTCCGCCCAGCACGACGCGCCGTTGTTTCTGCTGGAAACACGGATGCAAAACTTTGTCATCCGCCATGTCCAACGCGACCGCGCCCGTGATCTCAGCCCGGCCGCGCCACACGTCCGCGTGCGCAACATCGAGACCGACAGCTTGATGGTTAATGGAGCAAGGGAACCTTTGCCACGCAGCGGTCAATTCGTCTTCCACGACGATTCGTTCCGGGAACTTGCCGTCACAGACAGCGTCCTCCTTGGCCACGGAGAATTACCGGACTAGGAGCCGCACGACGGTGAGCTTGCCGGCTTTGAGGATCTGACCGGTGTGGACTTGGAGTTTTGCCTGGGCGTCGGTGTATTTCTGGCCATCCAGACTCACGCCGCCTTGCTGAATCAAACGGCGAATATCACTGCGGCTCTTGAATGCACCGGTTTTTTCGACGAGTTCAACGATCCAAACCTCACCGGGGACTTCCAGCGTACCGGCCGCTTCCGAGAGGTCGCGTTTGGAGAATTGTTTTTCGAATTCCTGTTGCGCCAGGGCACCGGATTCCGCGCCGTGGTATTGCGCCACTATCTCGCGGGCGAGCCGTTTCTTGGCTTCCATCGGGTGTCCGGTCAGTTCGCGTCCGAGCAGCATCCGGTACCATTTCGCCATCAACTCGTCGCTGATGCTCATGGTTTTCCCAAACATGTCCTTGGGTGATTCGGAAATGCCGATGTAGTTGCCCTTGCTCTTGGACATTTTCTCCTCACCGTCCAAGCCTTCGAGGATTGGCAGTACCATGACCACTTGCGGCTCCTGACCGGCATTGCGTTGGAGGTCGCGCCCCACAAGGTTGTTGAATGTCTGATCGGTGCCGCCAAGTTCCACATCGGCGCGGATGCACACGGAATCGTGCCCCTGCATCAATGGATAGAGAAACTCATGGACACTGATCGGCTCGCCGGCTTTGTGGCGTTTCTCGAACGTGTCGCGTTCCATCATCCGCGCCACGCTCATCTGGCTGGCCAGGCGAATCACGTCGGCCAGGTTCATCTTCGCCAGCCATTCGCTGTTGAATCGGATCTCCAACTTCTCTGGCGACATGTCGAGAATCTTACCGGCCTGCTGAAAATAGGTTTCCGCGTTCTTCTTGATCTGTTCCAGCGAGAGCATGGGGCGGGTTCGGTTCTGTCCGGTGGGATCGCCCACGAGCGCGGTGTAGTCGCCGATGATGAAGATGGCTTTATGGCCGAGGTCCTGGAATTGGCGCATTTTGCGCAGCACAACACTGTGGCCGAGATGCAGGTCCGGTGCGGTTGGGTCGGCACCGAGTTTGATGCGAAGTTGCCGGCCCGAGGTGAGTTTCGTGCGAAGCTCGTCGATTGAGTAAACCTTTTCGCAGCCTTGTTCGAGCAGCGCAATTTGTTCTTCGATGGTTTTCATAGTGTGTCAGAAAAGAAACAACCCCGGTGCCGTTGAGGCACCGGGGTCGTTGTACAGGATTCGGCTGTGAAAGCCTACTGGTTTTTGTCTTCCCGCTCGTCGCGTTCGTCCTCGGCCTGCTCGAATGCGTGTTCCAAGTCCACGATGGCCTCGCCCGGTTTGAGGGCGTCCTCGAACATTTGCTTCTCGGATTCGAGTTGTTCCATGCTGTAGTTGGCCGCCTTGATGCTCAGTCCGAGACGGCGTTCCTGCGGGTCAACCTTGATGACGCGCGCCGAGACTTCGTCACCGGGCTTGAGCACGTTCTTGATTTTCTCGACGCGCTCCTCGCTGATCTGGGAAATGTGCACCAGACCTTCGATGCGATCGGGCAACTCCACAAACGCGCCAAACGAGGCGAGCTTGACGACTTTGCCTTTGACGAGGTCGCCCACTTTGTAGCGGCTCTCGATGTTGCGCCACGGGTCGTCCTCGATCTGTTTCATGCCGAGCGAAATCCGCTGGTTGGCAGAATCCACCTCCAACACCACGGCATCCACTTTCTGTCCTTTTTTGAGGACCTCGGCGGGATTGGTGACCTTGCGCGTCCAGGAAATGTCGGACACATGGATCATGCCATCAATGCCCTCTTCAATTTCGACAAAGGCGCCGAAGTTGGTGAGGTTGCGGACCTTGCCGGAGACACGGGTACCGGGCGGATACTTTGTGGGGACCTGCTGCCAGGGGTTGGCCTCGAGCTGGCGAACGCCGAGGGAAATCTTCTGCTCGTCGCTCTTAACTTCGATAACCACGGCTTCGATCTCGTCGCCGACCTTGAGAACATCCGAGGCGCGGGCGATGCGCTTGGTCCAAGACAACTCCGAGACATGCACCATGCCCTCGACACCGGGTTCGAGTTCAATGAACGCACCGTACGGGACCACACTGACGACCTTGCCCTGCACGCGGCTGCCGGGACGATACCGGGCGTCAATGTTATCCCACGGGTTGCGGCTCTTCTGTTTCAGGCCAAGCGAGACGCGGTTCTTTTCACGATCCACGTCAATGATCATCACGTCAATCGTTTCGCCGACCTTGAGCAGTTCGGACGGGTGACTGATCCGTCCCCAGCTCATGTCGGTGATGTGCAACAAACCATCGAGCCCATCGAGGTCAATAAACGCGCCGAAGTCGGTGATGTTCTTGACCACGCCGGTGCGGGATTGTCCGACCGTAATGCCGGTCAGCAACGCGCGGCGTTTTTCCTCGCGTTCCTGTTCGATCAATTCGCGCCGGGACAGAACAATGTTCTTGCGATCGCCGTTGATTTTGACAACGCGGAACCGGTAGGTCTTGCCCACGTATTCGTCCAAATTGCGGGGCGGAACCACGTCCACCTGCGAAGCCGGCAGGAATGCGTCCACGCCGATGTTGACGATCAAGCCACCTTTGACCTTGAGCTTGACCTTGCCTTCGACGGTGCCGCCTTCGTTGCAGACCGAGATGATGCGGTCCCAGTTCTTCTTCTGCTCGGCTTTGTCCTTGGACAACACGACCATGCCGTCCTCGTTCTCCAAACATTCGAGCAGCACCTCCACCTCGTCGCCGACGTGGAGATTGTCAGGGTCTTCAAACTCCGAGCGGGAGATGACGCCCTCGGACTTGTAACCGATGTCCACCAACACTTCCTTGGGGCGGACTTCCAATATCTTGCCCGTTACGATCATGCCCTCGGTGAAGTTCTTCACCTCGGCCATGTACTTTTCCATTGCATTAACAGTTGCCATACTACGTGTATTTTCTCCTGCCTTTCGACGTGGCCACGATGGACCGGGCGTCCAAAAAAGGCGGCGAACTATATGTCCCCCCTACCCCTGTGACAAGCCCTATTTCCTCATGTTTTCCGCGTCAACATACCGCATCCAAACCACGCGTTTCGTGGCCGAAGTCACCTTGAACTCATCCGAGATCCGGTGCCCGACCACCCACGCAATCCGTCCGTCGCCGACACAAACCAACGGCACCCGAACTCGCTGCCGTCGTGGCACCTTTTCATCCACAAAAAGGTCCTGCAGTTTCTTCTCTCCGAGCATCCCCAACGGACGAAACCGGTCGGCTTCGCGCCACGTCCGAACCGTCAACCGCTCGCCCAGAAGATCGGCATCGAACTGCTCGCCTTGATCGCCTCCCACGATAAATCGCCCACGGAGTTCACGAATGATCGTCTCGCCCGGCACGGTTAGTGTCCACTGTCCCGCGACCGGTTCCAATTCGGCGCGCTGAGCCTTGCGCAGCCAGTCATACTCACGATAGACTACAAGATCACCCGGCAAGCTCGTTTCCGCGCCGGGATCCTCTCCCAAAGCCAGCCGTCGCATCGCTTCGATGTGCTCAAAACGGTATTGTGCGCCGGCCGTCTCGGTCTCGCCTCCCAACCAGAATCGCAGCACCCGTCTTTGCACCGCCGCCGGCACCGCCGCCAGAGAACGCACGTTGACCGAATCCTGCCGGCAAATGCCCAAGTAATGTCGCTCGGCCACGTGATGCAACAGATAGAAATCCTCGTCCCGCAAAATCTCCGCCGTCCGCGCCAGCGAATCACGCACCGAAGGATTGAAGTCGCGCTCCAGCAGCGGCAGCAGTTCGTGACGCACCCGGTTGCGCAGGAACTCCCGATCCTGATTGCTCGCATCCTCGCGCCAGCGAAGATCGTGGCCGGTCAGGTAGGCGATGACTTCGTCGCGGCGGATTCTCAGCATGGGACGCAGGACGCGGACAATTCCGATCTGACGTTCCGGCCAGATTCCGACAAGTCCCGGCACCCCCGCGCCGCGCAGCAATCGCAGCAAGAACGTTTCCACCTGATCATCCGCTGTGTGGGCGAGAATCATCTTCTTGATACCGGTGGCGATGGCGCATTGCTGAAAGAAATCATACCGGGCTTGGCGGGCGCTGTCCTCGTCGTGCGGAACTTGCCGGGCCTGAATGGTCGCCGGCAGGTGAAGCGCACCGGCCAAGTCGCGCACGAATTGGGCGTCGGCCTCGCTTTCGGTTCCGCGCCATTGGTGATTGAGATGGCAAACGTGCGGCCGGTATCCAAGCGCGACCAGCGCGTGCAATAGTGCCACCGAGTCAGCCCCGCCGCTAATTCCGGCAAGAACATTCTCGCCGGGCTTGAGCGATTGCGACAAGACGGTTTGGATTTTGGCGAGCATGGACAACGGGATGGACGCTTACCGGATGACTTCGAGTCCACCCATGTAGGAACGCAACGGCTCCGGCACTGTCACGCTGCCGTCGGGTTGCTGATAGGTTTCCAGCAACGCGACGAAGAGGCGCGCCAGCGCGGTGCCGCTGCCGTTGAGCATGTGAACAAAGCGGTTTTTGCCGTCACGGTCCTTGAAGCGGATGTTGGCGCGGCGAGCTTGGAAGTCTTCGCAGTTGGAGCAGCTCGATACTTCGAGATAGGCGTTTTGGCCGGGCGCCCACACTTCGATGTCATACGTCTTGGCGCTGGCAAATCCCATGTCACCGGTGCAGAGCAACACGACCCGGTAATGAAGGCCGAGCAATTGCAGGACTTTTTCGGCGTTGGCGACCATCTTCTCCAATTCGTCGTAGCTGGTTTCCGGTTTGGTGAACTTGATCATCTCGACCTTGTCGAATTGATGGACGCGGATCATGCCGCGCGTTTCCTTGCCGGCTGCGCCCGCTTCCCGGCGAAAACAGGGCGTGTACGCGCAATAGCAGATGGGCAACTGTTCTTCCTTGAGG
>CAZEQV010000058.1:0-3036 GCA_964514435.1 uncultured Verrucomicrobiota bacterium | reverse complement strand
TTCCTCACGGTGAATGTTCGAGACCGGCACTTCGGCGGTGGGCGCGAGATACATTTCTTCGTCGCGGAGCCGGTACATGTCTTCCTCGAACTTCGGCAACTGACCGGTGCCGATCATCGCCTCGCGGTTGATCAGAAATGGCGGGAAAATCTCCTTGTAGCCGTGTTCGCGTGTGTGAAGGTCGAGGAGGAAATTGATGAGAGCGCGTTCCAGCCGGGCGCCAGCGCCTTTGTAGAGAATGAAGCCACTGCCGGAAATCTTGGTGGCGCGAGGGAAATCCAAGATGTTGAGTTTCTCGCCAATCTCCCAGTGTGGTTTGGGGGTGAACGCGAATTGCGGTTTGGATCCCCACCGTCGCACTTCGGGATTGTCTGCCGCATCTTTGCCCACGGCAACCGATGCGTGAGGCAAATTGGGAATGTTGAGGAGAATCTGTTGGAGCTTCTCGTCCACCGACACCAACTCCTTGTCGAGCGCCGCAATTTGTTCGCCGACTCGTTTCATGGCGGACATTTCGGCGGACGCGTCCTGCCCTTTGGACTTGGCCGCGCCAATCTGCTTGGAAACTTGGTTGCGTTGGGCTTTGAGATTGTCACCTTCGGTCAGAAGCCGGCGGCGTTGTTCGTCGAGAGCAGCGATTTCAGCAATACGGGCTTCGTCGCCACGCCCGCGCGTGGCGAGCCGGTCGGCTACGGTTTGAGGGTTTTCGCGGATAAGTTTGATGTCTAGCATGGCGGCATAGTAGAAGTTGGCAGATAATTCCGCAAGCGCGCTGGAAACGACAAATTGACTAGTTCGTCAAGACGATGTAAATACAGGGTGTTGACAGGTGATTATGGAATTCGATTGGTCAAACCTGCCTTTTGATCCCCAAGATGCCCCGACGATTCGAGAAATCGAAGAGTCGTTTGAGGATCCGATGGGTATTCGACTAATTCCTGATTCACCGCGGTTCGCAAAGGAATCGAGGGCGTTCAGCTTGGGAAAGACATTGGCCGGCAAGGGCGTTTTTAGCGTCTATCGAGCCGACGGCAAACGGGTGCGTGTGATTGTTTCTCGGCAGATGACGGCAGAAGAAACATACTTTTATGATCGCAAGGTGTCTGAATGGACGTAATCAATTCATGGGAGCACATTCCGCAGTTCGAAAATGAGCGAGATGAGGCGAAGTTTTGGGCAAACCATCGCCTCGACACCAAACTGATGAATGAGTCCGTGGCCAATGCGGATCATTCGGAATCAACAACCATAACGCTGAGAATTGACCCGCGGATGTTGGCCAGAATCAAACGGTTGGCACGATCACGATACCTGAATTACCAGAGCATGATCAAGCAATGGATCAGCGAACGATTGGAACAAGACCTGCGTGACCGGGGCGACGGATGAACTTCTCCACCAACCAACAATCTCGAGCGGGCTTTACGATGGTGGAGCTGCTCGCTGTCATGTTCATTATTGTCCTTCTCGTAGGCATTCTGATCGGAACAGCCGGTTACGTGAGCAAGAGGGCCGGCGTCAACCGCACCAAGTCCGAAATTTCCACCATCGAAGCCGCGCTCGAAGCGTACCGGTCAAGCACGGGCACGTATCCGACAAATTGGACAACAGGTTCGCTTTCCTTTTCCGGTGCGTATGCCGAGCTGGTACTCGGTTCAAAGCGGTACCTGAATCCTCGCACGGAGCAAATCTTCGTGGTCAGCGGCCGCACGAACATCCTCGATCCCTTCGGAACCCCCTACTATTACCGGTATCCTGGCGTCACCAATACGATGGGATTTGACCTGTGGAGTCTGGGCCCCGATCGAAGCGCCGGCGGTGGCGACAACATCACCAACTGGGAAAGATAAGCCGTGAATTCAATCAACCAACACACTTCACTCGACAGTCGAAACGCTTTAACACTCCGGCGTCAAACCGCATTCGAACCACAAAGGTCATGTCGCAAAACTAAGGTATCAAAGACGCATGCAGGATATAGGAAATCCTTGCTTCTCGGTTAGGGTACGGCCGGTCTCAGGAACGTACGTCCTTTCCGTGTGAGCTGAGTCAAAGGGAGTCAAAAATGAAGAAAAAAACCACACGCGCATTCACGCTCATTGAACTGTTGACTGTAATCGCTATCATCCTGCTCTTGGCGGGACTGCTCTTGCCAGCCATCCGCAAGGCGCTGGAAAAAGCCGAACAAGGCAAAGCGCGCACCGTCGTGCAGGGACTCGCCACCGCTATGAGCGCCTACTACACCGAATACGCCAAGTGGCCCAACTCAGGAAGCGGCACGCTGAACACGGACGCCAATTTCCTGCAATTGCTGCAAGGATCCGACATTACGGCATCTTCATTTCAAGGCAATCCCCGCCGAATTTCTTTCTTCGAAGTCAAGGGTGACGAAATTGTAGGAGGCGAACTCCGCGACCCGTGGAACAGGACTTACCGGGTCCGCTTCGATCACGACTACGACAATATCGTGGCGGACCCATCGGGCGCCAATGTGCGGGCCGGGGTTTTGGTCTGGTCGGCCGGCCCCGATGGAGTTGACAACACAAAGGACGATCTGAAGAGCTGGTGATTTATGGCGCGCTGCCGACAAGAAGGTTTTACCATGATCGAGTTGATGGCGGTGATCCTCATCTTGGGTGTCCTCATTGCCGTTGGAATGCCGGCCATGAGAAGAATCACCCAGGCCACCGGCCTTCAAGGCGCCTCCCGTCAGGTGTCCTCAACACTCAGTCTGGCCCGGCAGCTTGCCATCACCCAGCGCACCAATGTTCGTGTCGTATTCCCCAACTCGGCCACCGTCAGCGCCAATCCTGTGGCCAGCAACAATACCTACACGGCTTATTCGGTCATGGCCAGCAATCAGGGAACAGGCGCGACATGGTACTATGTCGGCAAGTGGGAGTTTCTGCCCGTGGGTTCCGTCTTTCTCTCAGGTTCTGGCGCTGCCGGTTCACTTGACAACTCCAGTTCGCTGCTGCAAGCAACCATGCCCTACCCCTACTCCAATTCAACGGCTGCCACCATGGCTTACATTGA